>JBDTZX010000425.1:0-3038 GCA_040004895.1 Rhodanobacter sp.
GCGGTCGACTCGTCCACATGACGAGCAGCACTACCACGCAGGCGCCTGAAAGCAGCCATGCCCACCCACCGGGATCGTCCCGATCGCATGCGCCTCTCGCGATTCCTGCGCATGCGAATGCGTGGGTCAGACTGGTCTTTTCAAGGTGTGGATCGCAAAGAAGTGCACTCTCGACCGGGCTTTGAACAGCAACACTTCTCGATGACGAGGCCATGAGTATTCAATTGGCGTGTCCGAAAAAGCCGGGCCGCCGCAACCTGACCCCTCAAATTTCTGGCACCCGGTTCGGCCTCGACCTTCCCGGCCGCACCCATATCCACAACGCGAGCACATACACGAACACCGCGACATACGCGGCGGTGAAGACCCATAGCGGCATTGACCAGTAGACCAGCCGGTTCATCCACTCCTCGATCAGCGGCTGCACGTGCGCACTGCCGGAAAGGTCACCCTGCCAGATGGTCAGGAAACATGCGCGCCCCAGCATGGCCTGAACCGCCACGACGGCGAGGCTGAGCAGGTGCGCCAGCCGCCACCACAACCCGCGCACCCAACGCCAGCCGCGCCACGCGCCGACCGGAATCAGCACGCAGCCTGCGATGTTGAACGCGATGATCGCAAGGTGCAGCGCAAGTACGAAGATCGCGGCCATCAACGTCCCGGAATGTCATCAAAACAAGGGAGTCGAACCAAGGGATCGGAACGATGCAAAGACGTCAGGATCGTTTAGAAGGCCAGGTTGAATGATCTCGACCCTTTTTCCAAAGCATCAAACCAAGTCCCACATTGTCCCCGACGCCTTCTTCACTTGCGGATTTCAGTGATTCAATCTGAACCCGTTACGATCTCGAAGTCGGAGCCGATCACATCGATGTGGCCGCTGCAGGCGGCGCGGCCGTGGTCGCGCCGGCGGGCTGCGTGGGTTGAGTGTCCCCGGAAGCGTATTGCCCGACCTGCAGGGCGAACGATGCTTTTTGTCCGGGCGGCATCGCCGCCGGATCGACGTACACCTGAATCATGTAAGTCGTCGCTGCCGCAACCGACTCGGACCAGGTGTTTGCACCGGTCGTGCTCGAGTCGACCAGCGTCTTGTCATGCGTCTGGTCAGTCACCTTGAAGTGCAACTGAGGGTTGCTCGAGGTGAGATTGACCTTGACTGTCATGCCTGCCGCGATGGCCACGGTGAAGTTGTGCGCGGTGGCCCCGGACGCCAGAGTCCCGTCTTGTTCCGCCCATGGTTTGCCCGCTTCGAATGTCACGGCGGTCGTCGGCGGCTGCATGTCTCCGGCCCCGTATTGCCCGACCTGCAACGCGAATTTTGCGGTGTCGCCGGACTGTATCGCGGAAGGCTCGATGTAGACCCGGATCGCATACGTGGTGGCCGTCGCGTTTGGTGCCGACCAGGTGGATTCACCCGTCTTGAGGTTATCCAGCAACAGTTTGTCGTGGGTCTGGTCTTTCACCTTGAAATGCACGTTGGCATTGCGGCTGAGTAGATTGAGCTGCAATGTCTTGCCTGCCGCGACCGCCACCGTGTAGTCGAGCGAGTTGTCGTCATGGCTGAGGTTGCCGATTTCCTGCGCCCAGACACTGTTTGCCGCGAAGGTCACGGCGATCGGCGTATCGGCGAAGGCGGGCAGCGACAGGCAGGCGGCCGCCAGACCGAGACTCACGCCCAGGACACTGCGTAGAACATGGAAACGTGACATGTGTGGAATCCTCGCGTGGTTTGGAGTTCGCTGGTGAATGCTTCGATGATTCCACGTCCTGCATCGTCGCCGTCGCGTCGATGCCGCCTTCCCTGTGCATGGCCACGCCTCACCTGAGCCAGCGCCGTTTGCGGACCATACGCCTACTTCGGGTGGCTCGCCATATCGGGAACAAAGCTGAAAACAGAAAACAAACGGGACGGACGTATTTATTTTTATTCAACTTGCTCCGTCCCGGTTTGGGTTTCCGCAGTTCGGCGCCTCACCTCACTCCGCGTGATCGAACTCCGGCATCGCCTCGAACGATTGTCCGTTTTGCCATTTGTCCGCACCGGGGCGCTGATATACCACGTTGCCGCCGATGATCGTGTAGAGCACGCGCGTGCGCAGGATGTCCGCGGCGGGAATCGTCAGCAGATCGCCCGAGAACACGGTGATGTCGGCCAGCTTGCCGGGCGTAAGCGAGCCGAGCTCGTTTTCCGCATAGATGGCATAGGCATTGTTCCAGGTGTACGACTGCAGTTCCTGCAGGCGCGTCTTGGCCTGATCGGGGTAGAGCGTCTTTGTGCCGTTGGCATAGGCGCGAGTGACGCCACAGTAGAAGTTTGCGATCGGATTGGTGTCTTCGACGGGCGTGTCGGTGCCATCGAGCACCATGGCACCGCTGTCGATGAGCTTCTTCCAGACGTAGGCTCCCTCCTCCGCGCGCTTCGCGCCAATCCGCGGCAGCACCATCGGCGCATCCGAACACATGTGGATGGACTGCATCGAAGCGATGACGCCAAGCTGGGCAAAACGCGGGATATCGGACGCAGCAAGATGCTGCGCGTGCTCGATCCGCCAGCGCAGATTCGCCGCCGCCGGATACTGCGTGAAGATGTCCTGGTACATGTCGAGCAATTCGTGGTTGGCGCGATCGCCGATCGCGTGGATCGCCACCTGGAACCCGTCGCGTGCGGCGATCTCAGCGATCTGCCGCAGGTCGCTCATCTTGTTGACGTTGAGCCCGGTGAGCGTGGGCGCATCGCTGTACGGTTCAAGGAACCACGCGCTGTGCGTGCCCAGTGCGCCGTCGGAAACATCCTCGCCGACGCCGCGCACGGTGAAGTGGTTGTCGGCATAACCGATGATGCGGTACTCCGCGAGATGCTTGTCGAGTTCGGCCGGCGATTTCTCGTCGATGTAAACGTACAGGCGCAACGGCAGACCCTTGCCGGCCTGCAGCTTCAACCAGTCGACCGTTTCGAAGCTCTCGCCCTGATCGACAAAGGTGGTGATGCCCTTGCTGATCTCGTTTTGTACGGACAGTTGCAACGCGCGTTCGCGACG
>JBDTZX010000178.1:0-3037 GCA_040004895.1 Rhodanobacter sp.
GCGACATCATCTGTTTGTCAGTCGCGGCGATCGCGTGGTGGTGGTCGACGTCGATCAGGAAAAGCCGATCGGCACCATTGCCGATACCGATGGCGTTCACGGCATCGCCGTGGCGCAGGATTTGCGCCGCGGTTTCATCAGCGATGGCAAGGACGCGTCGGTGACCGTTTTCGATCTGCAGACGCTGAAGACGCTGGCGGTTGTCAAAGGCACGGGTGCAGGACCCGACGCGATTCTCTACGACGGCGCTTCGCACCACGTGCTGACCTTCAACGGCAAAGCCCGCAATGCCAGCGTGATCGACCCATCGAAGAATGCGGTGATCGCCACCATCGCGTTGCCGGGCAAGCCGGAGTTCGCGGTATCCGACGGCGCGGGCCACATCTTCGTCAATATCGAGGACAAGTCCGAAGTGGTACGGATCGATTCACGCAGCAACAAGGTGCTCGACAGCTGGTCGCTGGCACCGTGTGAGTCGCCCAGCGGACTGGCCATGGATCGAAGGCATCAGCGGTTGTTCTCGGTCTGCGACAACCGGAAGATGGCGGTGCTCGATGCGGACAGTGGACACCTGGTGGCCATGCTGCCGATTGGCGACGGGCCGGATGCCGTGACCTTCGACGACACCCGCTCGATGATCTACAGCTCCAACGGCGAGAGCGGCACGATCACCGCGGTGCACCAGACCGATCCGGACCACTACACGGTGACGGCCACGGTTCCCACCCAGGTCAGTGCGCGCACCCTCACGCTGGACCCGCGAACCGGACGGCTGTATCTGTCGGCGGCCCGGTTCGGCGCGGAAAAGAAAGCGAATGGACGTCCATCCATCGTACCCGGAAGCTTCACGGTGCTGACCGTCGGCAAGCATTGAGCGAAACGGCGGTGCTTCGAATGTCGGTCGAAGCAGCGTCCGCTCAATCGCATGGCGGAAGGGTCACCCGTACCCTCAAACCTGTGCCAGCGGGTGCGTCCAGCAGCTCGATCGTTGCGCCATGCAGTTCGGCCGCCCGCTGCACAATCGAAAGCCCAAGCCCGTAGCCTTCGCCGCGACTGGACTTCTCGCGATGGAAACGTGTGAAGACCTTCGCCCGATGCTCGGCCGGAATCCCGGGGCCGTCATCGATGACATCCAGCGTCACCATCGTGCCATCCCGTCCGATGATCAGCTGGACCTGTCCGCCGCGTGACACGTGCCGCAGCGAGTTTTCGATCAGGTTGCGCATCAATGCGGCCAGCGCCGCCTCGTAACCCTGCACGACGACCTGCGATCCGGGCCGCATGAAATCGAGTTCCGCGCCACCGTCTGCGATGACTGGCATCAGTTCCTCGATGACCTCGCTGGCCACTTCGATCAGATCCACGGCACTGCGGCCGCTCGATGCCACGCCGGCTTCCAGTCTCGAAAGGGCAAGCAATTGTTCGATCCGTCGCGCCAGCGCCGCCACGCTGTGCTGCGCACCGGCGAGGCTGTCGTGGGCTTCGGCAGGATTTGCAGTTGCCATCGCGCTTTCGAGATTGATCATGATCGAAGCCAGTGGCGTTCGCAGTTCGTGGGCCACGTCCGCACTGAAACGGCGTTCGCGCTCCAGCGCATCCTCCTGACGGTTCAGCTGGGCGTTGAGTGCGCCAAGTACCGGCAGCAATTCCTTGGGCGCTTGTTCGAGGTGGATGGGCCGGCGGCTTCCCGGTTCGCGTGACGCCAGGGCATGGGCAAGCGCGGCGAGCGGACGCAGCCCGCGCCTGACTGCCCAACCCACCAGCAATGCCAGCAGCGGCAGCCCGAGCAGCAGGGGCAGTCCGTGATCCAGCCACAGCGCATGCATGATTTCGTGGCGGCTGTCGTACCGCTCGGCCGTGCGTATCACGACACCGTCGAGCCTGTCGCTGAGGGTGAAGACATGCCAGTCGAAATTGCCCAGGCGCATGTCCTGAAAATCCGCATCGCCTGTCTGCGGTGCCGGCAGCGCGGCGACGTTGGCGGTGGCCAGCGACATGCGGCCGTGGCTGTCGAAGATCTGGAATCCCACTTCGGATTCGAACGAGTGTTTCCTGCGTTCTGCCCTGAGTGCAGCGATCGGCGCAACCGGTACCAGTACGCCCTGGCCGTCCTGACCGTGCAGCGAGGTGATGCCGGCATGCTGGACCAGAACCTGCAGCGTACGCGCCGATTCCGCCAGTCGACCGTCCAGCAGCTCATTGACCTCCCGCATCGTGCGTTGAAAGCTGAGCAGACCCAGCGGCAACAGGACGGCGAACAACACCAGCACGATCAACCAGCGCAACCTGGCGCGCAGGCTGGTCGGCTTCACTTGGGTTCCCGCGGAATCATGTAGCCGAAGCCGCGGACATTCTGGATCGTCTCGAAACTGAGCTTGCGCCGCAGCGCATGGACCAGTACCTCCAGTGCACTGTCTCCCACCACCTTGTCCAGTCCATAGAGCGAATTTTCCAGGCTTTCCCGACGCACCAGCCGACCAGCCCGTTCCATCAGGATCTGCAGCAGGGAAAATTCGCGCCGGGTCAGCTCCACCGGTTTGCCACGGAATGCCACTTCCGAACTGCCCAGGTCCAGACTCAGCACACCGACCTCGATCCGGTTGGCCGCGAGACCCTGGCTGCGACGCGTCAGCGAACGGATGCGCGCGCCAAGTTCATCAAGATGGAATGGCTTGACCAGATAATCATCCGCGCCTGCATCGAGCCCGCTCACACGGGCTTCGAGCGCATCGCGAGCAGTCATCACCAGCACCGGTGTGCGGATGTTGTTGCGGCGCGCCTGCACCAGCACTTCCAGTCCGTCCTTGCCGGGCAACCCGAGATCGAGAAGCACCAGGTCGGCCGTCTGATCGCGCATGGCGATCAGTGCCTGGCCGCCATCCACCAGCCACGTCACCGTGTAGGAAAGACGTCGCAGTGCGCGCTGTATCGCTGCGCCCAGCTGCATGTCGTCTTCCACGAGAATGATGTGCAAGCAGGTCTCCCGCGAGCATCTGGCGAGCTGCACAGCGGCAGCGGATGGACCGAGTATCGCGCG
>JBDTZX010000213.1:0-3029 GCA_040004895.1 Rhodanobacter sp.
CAGCTCAAGCACATCGCCACCCGGCTGGTGCGTGGCTGGACCCATCTGGACGCCCAGCGCGGCGGCATGATCGGCAACCGCGGTCCGGGTGAAACCCAGCTCGAGCTGGATCGCCGCCTGCTTGCCGAGCGCGTCAAGATGCTGACCAAGCGACTGGAGAAAGTGCAGACCCAGCGCGGCCAGCAGCGTCGTGCACGGCTGCGCAACACGGTGCCGCGCGTGGCCCTGGTCGGCTACACCAATGCCGGCAAGTCGAGCCTGTTCAACGCGCTGACCACTGGCGACGTGTACGCCGCGGACCTGCTCTTCGCCACGCTTGATCCGACCGTGCGCAAGCTCGAAAACCTCAGCTGCGGTCCGGCCGTGCTGGCCGACACCGTGGGCTTCATTCGCGAGTTGCCGCATGACCTGGTCGCTGCCTTCCGCGCCACCCTGGCCGAAGCGCGCGACGCCGACCTGCTGCTGCATGTCAGCGATGCCGCCGACGAGGAACGCGAACGGCTGCATCGGGTGGTCGACAGTGTGCTGGAGGAAATCGATGCCGGCGACCTGCCGCAACTGCACATCATGAACAAGATCGACCTGGCTGGTACCGAACCGCGCATCGACCGCGACGCGGCCGGCAAGCCGGTACGGGTCTGGCTGTCGGCCGCCACGGGCGCGGGCATCGACCTGCTGCGTCAGGCGCTGGGTGAGTTGCTCGGTGGCGAACGGGTGCGGTCGAAGTTGCAGCTGCCACTCACCGCGGGCCGGCTGCATGCGCGGCTCAAGGCCGCCGGGGCGATCAGCGGCGAGACCGTCGACGAACACGGCTGGCAGTTGCACATCGATGCACCGCGCAGCGTGATCGCGCCACTCAGCGGCGGTGACGCGACGGAAACCCTGTTGCTGCGCGGGCTGCTGGCGCCGGCGGACTAGTGCCGTTACAGCGGACGACCCGGTCGGTCTCTGCTAGAATGTTCAGCGTTTGTGCGGCCTCATTCCGGGCGCCGCGATGCCTCATCAGCCGGGCCCCATTTCAATGTGTTACCTCGTTGAACGGGTGTGCCGGCGCTGCTTGCCGGCCTTCCGGCAGCTCCAAGGAGACTGACAGTGGCATGGAATGAACCCGGCAACGGGCAGCGAGATCCATGGGGCAAGAATCGCCAGTCCGGCAGCAAGCCGTCGCTGGACAGCTTGCTCAAGAACCTGAAATCCGGCCTCGGCAAATTCGGGCAGGGACCGGGCAGCATTCTCACCGGTGTGATCGTGCTGCTGCTGGTGGCGCTGGTGCTGAGCAGCTACACCATCATCGACGCGCGCCAGGTCGGCGTTGTGCTGCGCTTCGGCCAGTACACGCGCACCTTGCCGCCAGGCTTCCACCTCAAGCTGCCGCAGCCGATCGAGTCGGTCAACAAGGTCGAGGCCACGCGCGTGCGTTCGGTCAACGACACCGTCAGCATGCTGACCCGTGACGAAAACATCATCACCGTCGATTTCACCGTGCAGTATCAGGTGGACGACGCGCGCAAATATCTTTTCTCGCTCAACGATTCGGACGGCAGCATCCAGGCTGCCGCCGAAGCGGCCGTGCGCGGCGTGATCGGCAACAGCGACATGGACCAGATCCTCTCCGCCGCCGGTGCCAACCTGGTCAGCGAGGCGCAGCAGACGCTGCAGAAAACGCTGGACGGTTACGATTCCGGCCTGCGTGTGACCGAGGTGAGCTTTCAGAACGTGTCGCCGCCGAAGGAAGTGAAGGACGCCTTCGACGACGTCAACAAGGCGCGCGAGGACAAGCAGAGCATCGAGAACGGCGCGCTGGCGTACGCCAATAAAGTGGTACCTGTGGCTCGTGGTGACGCCGCCGCCATCGCACAGCAGGCCGACGGTTACAAGGCCGAGCGCATCGCCATCGCGCAGGGTGACACCGCGCGCTTCGACCAGTTGCTGAAGCAATACAAGCTCGCCCCGGAAGTCACCCGCCGCCGCCTGTACCTGGAAACCATGGAGCAGGTGATGGCCGACAACGCCAAGGTGATCGACACCACCGGCGGGCGCAACATCATCAACCTGCCGTATGGCCGCGAGCCCGTCAGTGACATGGGCACCGTCAACGCGGTCGCGCCCACTGCTGGCGATGCCGCCAGCAATGACGCCAAGAACGGGAGCCAGCCATGAACCGGATCGTGATCGCCGTGGTCGTGGCCGTGCTGGTGTTGCTTGGGCTCAACAGCATGTTCGTGGTGAAGGAAGGTCAGAACGCGCTGCTGCTGCAGTTCGGTCGCATGGTGCGTACCGACTACAAGCCCGGCCTGCATTTCAAGATCCCGCTGATGCAGCAGGTGATGCAGTTCGATAACCGCATCCTGTCGCTGGACGCGCCGCCGGAGCGCTACTTCACCTCCGAAAAGAAAAGCGTCAACGTCGATTTCTATGCCAAGTGGCGCATCGCCGACAACGCGGCGTTCTACCGCGCCACCGGTGGTGACGAGTTGCAGGCTGAGCAGCGCCTCACGCCGGTGATCAAGGATGCTCTGCGCTTCGAGTTCAACGCGCGCACGCTGGAAGAGCTCATCTCCGGCGGCCGCAAGGACATCACCGAGCGCGTGCGCCAGCAGACCGATGTTTCCGCGCGCAAGAACCTCGGCATCGCGATCGTCGACGTGCGCATCAAGCGCATCGATCTGCCCGAAGAAGTCAGCGAGTCGGTCTACAAGCGCATGCGTGCCGAACGCCTGCAACTGGCCAACGAACTGCGTTACACCGGCCAGGAAGCCGCCGCCAAGATCCAGGCCGACGCTGATCGGCAGGCGCAGATTCTGAAGGCAGACGCCAACCGCGATGCCGCCAAGATCCGCGGCGACGGGGACGCGCAGGCCGCCGCCATCTACGCGCAGTCGTACGGACAGGATCCGGAGTTTTACGCGTTCTATCGCAGCATGGCCGCGTACACCAAGTCGTTCAAGGACGGCAAGGATGTGCTGGTGCTGAAACCCGATTCGGAATTCCTGCGTTACTTCAGCGATCCTGCTGCACCGAAACGCTGA
>JBDTZX010000493.1:0-3013 GCA_040004895.1 Rhodanobacter sp.
GCAACAGCGTGTCGATCGCCGCCGCCATCGAGCCCGGATTCGCGTTGTAGCTGTCATCGATCAAGGTCCAGCCGCCCTGCATCACTTCCCGGCGCAGCCGTCCGGACACGCCCGACACCTGCTCCAGTCCGGCAACGATGGTGTCCAGCGGAACGTCCAGTGCGAGCGCGACGGCTGCTGCGGCCAGCGCGTTGGCGATGTTGTGGCGACCCGCCAAGGGTAGCGATATGGCGGCATCGCCGAGCATCGTGCGAAGCACGAAACGCGAGCCGTCCACGCGCTGTTCGAGAATGTCCGCACTCACATCGGCAGGATGGTCGAGCCCGAAACGCAGAACCCTGCGCGTGCCTGCCAGCCCATCGAAGAAGCTGGCGAAGGCATCATCGGCATTGACGATGGCCACGCCATCCACCGGCAGCGCCTGGTAAAGCGCACCCTTGGTTTCCGCCACGCCTTCGATACTGCCCATCCGCGCAAGATGCGCCGGTGCAATGAGAGTGACGAGGCCCACATCGGGCCGCGCAATGGCAGCCAGATAGGCGATATCGCCCGGTTTGCCGGCGCCCATTTCGAGTACCACGTATTCGGTGTCCTGCGGCATTGCCAGCAGGGTCAGCGGCAACCCGAGTTCATTGTTGAAGTTGCCCGAGCTGACGTGTGTGCGGCCGTGCCGCGACAGGATCGAGGCAATCAAGGTCTTCACGGTGGTCTTGCCGTTCGAACCGGTGATGCCGACCACGCGCAGATTGCGCTGCGCCCGAACGGCGCTGGCCAGATCGCCGAGCGCAAGGGCGATGTCGTCCACCAGCACCTGCGGCAGCTCGCAATCGAGCCTGCGCGTTACCAGCGCCGCCACGGCACCGCGCGTCATGGCATCTGCCAGATAGTCGTGACCGTCGACGCGCTCGCCCTTGACCGCGACGAACAGATCACCCGGTTTCAGCTGACGCGTATCGATGGCCACGCCGGTGACCTCGACATCGGAACCGAGCATCTGACCGTGCGTCCATACGGCGATCATGCTGAGCGGCATCATGGACTCGGCTCCGCGGATATCCGTTCGAGCATCGCCCGTGCCACCGCGATGTCGTCGAATGGGTGCTTTCCGGCGGCGCCGTCCTGATAGGTTTCGTGGCCCTTGCCGGCAATCAGCACGATGTCGCTCGGTCCGGCCAGCTTCAACGCCTGACCGATCGCCCGTGCACGATCACGTTCAATCGTCATTGCGTTCGCGTCATTCACGCCGGCGACGATCTGCGCCACGATCGTGTCGCCATCCTCGCCACGCGGATTGTCGTCGGTGACGATCGCCACATCGGCCAGGCGGGCGGCGATCGCGCCCATCAGCGGACGCTTGCCGACGTCGCGTTCGCCACCGCAGCCGAACACGCAAATCAGCCGACCCGCGCAATGCGGGCGCAATGCCGACAGTGCCTGCTCCAGCGCGTCCGGCGTATGCGCGTAGTCGACCACCACCAGCGGAACACCCGCGGTGCCGCCCAGCCGATTCATTCGGCCGTTCACCGGCTGCAGCGACTCGATCGCATCGACAATGCGCTCGAACGGTTCGCCCAGCGCGCCAAGGCAGGCAACCACCGCAAGCAGGTTGGCCACGTTGAAACGGCCAAGCAGCGCACTGCGAATCGGTCGCGATCCCCACGGCGTACGCAGCTCGAATGCCAGGCCTTCGGACGAGGTCACGATCGCGCCGGCCGCGACCTCGGCAGCATGGTCGTCGGCGCTGCTGAAGCGCAGCGATTGCACATCGGCGGAAACACGCGAGCTCAATTCCCTGCCGAACGCATCATCGGTGTTGATCACCGATGCCTTCAAGCCGGGCCACGCGAACAGCTTTGCCTTGGCCTCGGCGTACGCCTGCATGCTGCCGTGATAGTCGAGATGGTCGCGGGTGAGGTTGGTGAACGCGGCGACTTCGAAATCCACCGCGCCGACCCGGCCCTGTTCGAGCGCATGCGACGAGACTTCCATCGCCACATGGGCAGCTCCGGCATCACGGAACCCGGCCAGCAGCCGCTGCACCTGGATCGCATCCGGCGTGGTGCGTTCCGCTTCGGCAAGGTGCCCGTAAAGACCCGCGCCAAGCGTGCCGATCGTCGCCGCGCGATGACCCAGGAATTCGAGCGCCTGCGCCAGCAACTGCACGGTCGACGTCTTGCCATTGGTGCCGGTGACGCCCACCACCCGCAGCGAACGCGAAGGCAGATCGTAGAAGCGTGCGGCGATCGCTCCGACCTGCGCATGCAGATCGTCGATCCACAACACCGGCACATCCAGCGCGACCTCGATCGGGGCCGGCGCTTCGGCCAGTACCACTCGCGCGCCGCGGGCCACCGCACTCGCAGCGAAGGTGATGCCGTGATCGCGCGTGCCGCGCAACGCGAAGAACGCGTCGCCCGACTGCACCTGACGCGAGTCCAGTGCCAGTCCGGAGACTTCCAGGCCGGCATCGGAAAGTCCTGAAACAACGTTTCTGGCAAGCACGCCGGGCGCGAGCAGCTCGTGCAATGGACGCAACGTCATGGCGTCGGGTCCTCCAGCACGTCGTCATCGATCGGCTCGTCTGACTTCGACTTGCTGCCAACCAGGCCACCCTCTCCCTGCAGCGGGCCACCGACATACCAGCGGCCGATGTTGTCCGGCGGCACGTCGAGCAGGCGCAGGGCGCCGCTCAGCACCCGGGAAAAGACCGGCCCGGAAACCAGGGCACCGTAGTAGCTGCCCTTCTGCGGATCATCGACGATGACCACACCGACCAGCCGTGGATTGCTGGCCGGCACGACGCCGGCGAAGGCGGACGTGTAATTGTTCTTGGAGTAGCCGCCGAGCGAGGCCTTGTGCGCCGTGCCGGTCTTGCCGGCTACCATGTAGTTGGCGATCTGCGCCTGCGGAGCGGTGCCGCCCGGCGCCGTCACGGTTTCCATCATGCCGATGATTTCACCGGCGATCTGCGGCGTGATGATCGCCTTGGGATCGTTGTCAACGCCCTTGATGA
>JBDTZX010000215.1:0-10120 GCA_040004895.1 Rhodanobacter sp.
ACCCAGCGGCTGATGGCCGGCGTGGCGCGGATGCACAACCAGTTCACCAGCCTCGAACAGCCCGATCCGCTGACCGAGCGCGAGACCGAGATCCTGCGGCTGCTGTCCGGCGGCTACAGCAACAAGGAAATCGCCAACTCGCTGAAAGTGGCCGAGGGCACGGTGAAGAATCACGTTTCCAATATTCTTTCCAAGCTGGGCGTGCGCGATCGCACACGGGCAGTATTGAAGGCGCTGGAACTGGGCATCGTCTGATTTCGCCGGATGGCGCGATTTGCCCGAATGTGAATGCGTGGCGGTGAATTTGTGTCTGCCAAGGCAAGCCCCCGGAAGCCCGCTGCAGCTCACTTTTAGCCTTCCAGACGGTCGGGGGCTGGCGGATAGCGTTCCAGCGCGCGAGCAAGTAACATCCATCACTTCGGCACTGCCGAACCCCCAGCCAACGCCCTCCGGTTCAACTCGCGGGCGGCTTGCACGCCGGCAGGGGCGACATCTTTAGGTATGGCGTAGAGACGCTTCGGAGAACTCTGGAATGATGCGTGTCCTTGAATTTCTGGTTGCCCTGGTCATCGTCGTGGTGATCGGTGTCCTGGCGGCTGTGGTGATGCCGGGCAGCGGCCATGTGGATCGTTCGCTGGTTGTGGGCAAGGACATGCGTCAGGTTTACGACGTCCTGGACAATTTCCGTCGTTTGCCTGACTACTCGGTGCTGCGCTCGCTCGATCCGAACGTGCAGTTCAGCTTTTCCGGCAAGGCCTATGGCCCGGGCGCGGAAATGGGCTGGACCAGTGCGGATCCCAAGCTCGGCAAGGGCAACCTGACCATCGCCAGCGCCACTCCGGATTTCGCCAAGATCGACAGCAACACCAAGAGCGCCAGCATCGTCTGGAACCTGGACAACAGCTGGCGCGGGCTGGACAAGCATTTCACGCTGGACCTGGATCGCCAGGGCAGTCGTGGCCAGTTGACCCAGATCACCTGGTCGTATGATGTTTCCTACGGCTGGAATCTGGTCAACCGTTTCGCCAACCTCTACATCCACGGCGATCCCGATTCGTTCGTCCAGTTCAGCCTCAACAATCTGCAGAACGTGCTGGCCGGTGTGCCCAACATCGATTACAGCCAGACCATTCCCTATATCGAACAGACCCAGCCGGCGCCGATCCTGCTGGTGTCCACCTCGTTCCAGCGCAAGGACGGCGCGGATGCATTCGACGAAGCCGTCAACAAGGCCGTCACCGAACTGCAGGCGGCAGCGAAGAAGCTGGGTGTGAATGTCACCGGCCCGCGCATCCTGTTCTCCACCAATTTCGGCGAAGATGCATTCACTTTCGATGTGGCGCTGCCGATCGATTCCAGCTCGCTGACCGTGAACGGTCAGAGCGAACAGCTTACGGCTGCCACGCCGCCGCCGCTGGACGCCTCGGGTCAGCCGGCCGCTGCCAGCACGGCGGCCGATGCGGCCACGGCTGCGGCCGTCACCCCCGGCAGTCGCGACCGCTTCGGTCGTCTGATCGTGGACAACGACGTGCGCGCCACGCTTGCCTTCGGCGGCTCCGCGCTGAAGGCCGTGTGGACCGGAAACTACGGTGGCGTGAAGCAGACCGGCGACATGCTCAAGGCTTACGCGCAGACCCACGGTTACAAATACGACGACGTACTCAATCGCTCCTACGACATCATGCTTTCGCCGGATGTGAAGGATGCTGGTGGCGGCATCACCAGCTACGCCAAGTACAACATCTTCCTGCCGATCACCAATGCTCCGGACAAGACTCCGGAGCAGGAAGCCGGCATGCAACCGCCGTCGCCCGATGACGGAAGCAATTCTCCTGCGTCGGCCAGTACGGCTCCGGCCGCCGCTGGTACCGCCGCGACCCCGGCCACTGCTGCCAGCGCGGCCGAGCAGTAAGCGCTCCGCAGCGTGCAGCCAACGAAGGGCCCTTCCTCATCGAAGGGCCCTTTTGTTTTCAGAGTCGATGAAGCAGGTCTCTGCCGACCGAACTTCGCCGAAGTCTTGCGGTACATTGCACGGTGATCGTTGCGCCGGCGCAGACTGCATCGACGTCGTGACAAAGCCACCGTAGCGGCTCCCCACCGGACATGATCGAAACCGAACAGCTCACCCGATGCTATGGGCACTTGACCGCCGTGGATGCATTGAGCATCCGCGTGGAGCCCGGCCAGGTACTTGGTCTGCTGGGCCCCAACGGTGCCGGCAAATCCACCGCGATGCGCATGGTCGCCGGCTTTCTGGTGCCCACCTCGGGTACGGCGCGCGTGTGCGGGCATGACGTGAGTCGCGAGCCGCTGAAAGCCAAGCGTGCGCTTGGCTATCTTCCCGAAGGTGCGCCCAGTTACGGTGAGCTGACCGTGCGCGAATTCCTGCAGTTCATCGGACGCATGCGCGGACTCAAGCCCGAGCTTGCATACCGGCGTTTCGACGAGGTGGTGCAGCGGCTGCAGCTGGAGGAGGTGCTGGGGCTGTGCATCGATACCCTGTCCAAGGGATTGCGGCGACGGGTCGGGTTGGCGCAGGCGATCCTGCACGATCCGCCGGTGCTGATGCTGGATGAGCCTACCGACGGCCTCGACCCGAACCAGAAGCACGCGGTACGCCAGCTGATCGACGTGATGGCGCGCGAGCGCACGATCCTGATTTCCACGCATCTGCTGGAAGAGGTGCACGCGCTGTGCAATCGCGTGGTGATCATTGCCCACGGCAAGCTGATGGCGGATGCCACACCGGCCGAGCTGGAGCAGCGTTCGCGCTATCACGGCGCGGTCAGTTTCAGCGCGCCGGGCAGCGGCATGTCGCAGGAAATGCTGGGGCGTCTGCCGCAGGTCGCGGCGGTCGAAGTCGACCCGCTGGACGGTCGCATCACCGCGTTTCCAAAACCGGGCGAGCGCATCCTGGAGGCGGTCGAGACCCTGCTGCGCGAACAGGGCCTGGAGGTTTCCGAGATCCAGCTGGAGCGCGGACGGCTGGACGAAGTGTTCCGCCAGATCACTACCCGCGACGGCAACGACAATGCCGCCACGACCGAGGGCCGGGCATGAGTCCGGTCGGCGCGGTGATGCGGCGCGAATTGCGCAGCTATTTCGTGACACCGGTGGCGTACGTGTTCCTGGTGATCTTCCTGGTGCTGGCCGGCATCCTCACCTTCTATGCCGGCGATTTCTACGAGCGGGGCCAGGCCGACCTGCAACCGTTTTTCGTGATGCACCCCTGGCTGTACCTGATCCTGGTGCCCGCGATCACCATGCGCATGTGGGCGGAAGAAACCAAGGGCGGCACGCTGGAGCTGCTGCTCACGCTGCCGCTGACGCTGTGGCAGGCGATGCTCGGGAAATTCCTGGCGGCATGGGTGTTCATCGGTCTGGCGCTGATACTGACGTTTCCAATATGGATTACCGTCAACTACCTGGGCACACCCGACAACGGTGTCGTTCTCGCCGGTTACCTGGGCAGCTGGCTGATGGCCGGAACCTTCATTGCGATCGGCGCATGCCTGTCGGCACTGACTCGCAGTCAGGTGGTGGCGTTCATCCTCACTGCGCTGGTCTGCGTGCTGCTGATACTCGCCGGCCAGCAGCAGGTGCTGGATTTCTTTCAAGGCGCGCTGCCGCGCAAGCTGATCAACGCGGTGGCGCACCTTTCCATGCTGCGGCATTTCGAGGCGATCGCACGCGGCGTGCTGGATGTGCGCGATCTGTTGTATTTCGTGCTCAGCATGTTCGGCTGGCTGATCGCCGGTGTGCTGCTGCTCGACCTGAAACGGACCCGCTGAAACATGCGCCGCCTCCAGCTGCCACGCTTTTTTTCCACCCCACTGCGGCTCCGCCGGCGTACCGTGTTGTATGCATTGCTGGTGCTGCTGGTGCTGCTGTTCCTGCCGCTGATCGTGGCGAGCAGCCGCTGGCTGCATGCGCCGCGCATCGACCTGACCACCGATCAGCTCTACACGCTGACCCCCGGGACCACGCACATCGTCGATACGCTGCAGCGTCCGTTGCGGCTTACCTTGTATTTTTCCGACCATGCCGCCCGCGATCTGCCGCAACTGCGCAGCTATGAGCAACGTGTGCGCGAGATGCTGCAGGAGATGGTCGCCAGATCGCGCGGGCATGTGCGTCTGCAGATCATCGATCCGGTGCCTTACTCCGACGACGAAGCCAGTGCGGAAGGCAGCGGACTGACCCCCGCCAACGGTGGCAGCAATGGCGAGCGCGTGTTCTTCGGCCTGGCCGGCAGCGTGATGTCGGGCAATCCCGACAACGAGCCCGGTGAAGAGCGTGCGCCGGAAAAAACCCTGGCGATTCCATTCTTCGACCCGGCGCGCGAGGCGTTCCTGGAATACGACATCGCCAAGTTGCTGTACGAACTCAACCAGACCAGCAAACCGGTGATCGGCGTGATCAGTTCACTGCAGGTCGACGGCAATCCGGTGCTCGGCGAACCGCCCTGGACGGTGATGCAGCAACTGGGACAGCTCTTCGAGATCAGGAAACTCGATCCGGTCCGGCTGCGGCACGTCGATGACGCCATCGAGGTGCTGCTGTTGATCCAGCCGCATGCCTTGTCCGACGATGCGCAATATGCGATCGACCAGTACGTGCTGCGCGGCGGGCACCTGGTGGTATTCGTCGATCCCGACGCCGAACTGGACACCATGCCGTCCAGCCCTTCAGGCACGTCGCCTCCCGACCGGAGTTCGGATCTTCCGCGCCTGTTTGCGGACTGGGGTGTGGTCTACGACCCGCACAAGGTGGTGCTCGATCGCGCACGTTCGCTGACGATCGAGCTGTCCGGCAACAGCCTGAACCATCCGGCGATGCTGGGCCTGGGCCCGCAGGAACTCAATCGCAACGATGTCGTCACCGCCAGCCTGCAGAGGCTCAACGTGTCCACCGTGGGTTACTTCGATCTGACCTCGACCGCGCGCACCCGGCTGATCCCGCTTGTGCAGAGCAGCACCGAGGCTGAGGTGCTGCCTGCGCAGCAGGTGATCGATGCAAGCAACGATCCCACCAGCTTGCTGCAGGGTTACAAGGCGGACAACGCACACTATGTGCTGGCGGCAAGGTTGCGTGGCCCGTTCGTCAGCGCCTTTCCGGATCGCGCCGGTCAGCCGGGTCACCTGGCGGGCTCGGTTCCAAATGCCGAGGTGATTCTGGTTGCGGATACCGACCTGCTCAGCGATCGGCTGTGGGTCGAGCCGCAGACGATTCTGGGCCAGAGCATGATGCGGGTGTTTGCCAACAACGGCGATCTTGTCACCAATCTGGTGGACAACCTCAGCGGTTCCTCCGCACTGCTGTCGATCCGCGGGCGTTCCACCTCACAGCGACCGTTTACCCGCGTGCAGGCACTGAGCACCGTGGCGGATCAGAAATTCCTGCAGAAGGAACAGGAGCTCGAACAGCAACTCGCCGATACGCGCAAGCGGCTGGACGAACTGCAGCCGGCCAAGGGCAGTCAGGCGAACACGGCATCGGTCGAGCAGCGCAGCGAGATCGAGCAATTCCGCCAGCGCCAGCTCGCGATCAACAAGGAACTGCGCGACGTGCAGCACCAGCTCAATGCGGAGATCGATGCGCTCGGTCTGCGCGTCAAGTTCATCAACATCGTGCTGGTGCCTGCGCTGGTGATCCTGCTCGGGCTGATCTACGGCTGGCGCCGCAACCGCCGCAGCCGGCAACGCAGGTGAGGGCGGCAATCTGTCGCAATGCCGGTTGTTGCGGCGGCACTATGCTTGGCGATGGTGGGCGATCGCCTGCGCGAACGGGATCGCTGGTGCATTGACGTGATGGCAGCGCTGTTGAAATGGATCGTGCCGTGGGAGTTCTCGTGGATATTCCTCGCGATCTTCCTGTCGACCTGCGTGTTGTATCTGCGCGGCAGCCGTCGGGTGAATGTGAGCTTCAGCCGCAGGCTGGTGTTCTGGATCGGCATGGCGATCATCTACCTGTCGCTGCAGACCTACCTGGATTATTTCGCCGAGCATGAGTTCTTCATGCATCGCATCCAGCAACTGCTGCTGCATCATCTGGCGCCGCTGCTGATTGTCACCGCCTATCCCGCAAGCGTTCTGCGCGCCGGCCTGCCACTGGCCTGGCGGGTGCATGTGCTGCGACCGATGCAACGTTCGTGGCCGTGGCGGCTGGTGACCGGGGTGATCCTGAATCCGATCGTGGCGACGGTGCTGTTCATCGTGTTCGTGCTGATCTGGCTGGTGCCACCCCTGCAGACGATGGCGATGCTGGACTGGCGCGTCTATCGCTTCATGAACTGGACGATGCTGATCAGCGGCTTCGCGTACTGGTCGCTGGTGCTCGACCATCGACCGCACCCACCGGGCAGGATGACCGCCGGCCTGCGCGTGCTGTCGCCGGCCGTCACCATGACGCCACAGATTGTCGCCGGCGCCATCGTCACTTTTTCCAAGGCCGACCTCTATCCGATCTTCGAGATCTGCGGCCGCGCGTTCACCTTCAACGTGCTCACCGGCCAGTTGATCGGCGGCGTGATCACCTGGGTGCCGGCGGCATTGATCGAATCGATCGGTGGCCTGATGGCCTTGCGTCAATGGTTGAGGCTGTCGCGCAACGGCCGCTTGCCGAAGCGTGCCGAGCGAACGCCGGTGAGGCGCCAGGCGGCCACTGCCGCGGCAGACGATTCGGGTCGGCGCTGATCAGCAGGATCAGTGCGCGGTGTCGTCCACCGCGTTGGCCGGTCGTGCCATGAAATCGGCAGCCAGCGTACTGCCATCGCTGAACTCGAGCGTCATTCTGATGGTGTTGCCGGGCTTCACCGGGCGGGTGGCCTTCATCAGCATCAGATGATAGCCAGCGGGCGCCAGCTCGACCTTGCCGTGGGCCGGCAGCGGAAGCTCGTCGACCATCGTCATGCGGCTCATGCCGCCTGCGCTGGAGCTCTTGTGCAGCATCACGTCGGCGTAGGCCGGGCTGCTGGCGCTGCGCAACGCGACAGGATGATCGCCATCGTTTTCCAGCGTGACATAGGCGCCCGCCGGCAGGTCGCCCGGCAGCACGCGGATCCATGCATGGCTGGCGCGCACATGCTGCGCGTCGTTGGCGCATGCGGCGTTGCCGGACAACAGGACGATCAGCAAGAACGATAGACGACGGGAATTCATGGCTTGGTTCCGGTATCGAGCAGCAGGTGCAGGTCGTGGACAAGATCGTCCTGCGACGCGGACGGCGTTGCGAGCGCGCGGGCGTGGCCCTCGGCATCGAACAGGTAGATCGCCGAGCTGTGGCTCACCTCGTAGTTGCCGTCGCTGGCGGTCGGCTCGCGGGTGAACGCGGAGCGATAGCGCTTGCTCAGCGCTTCGATCGCGCGCGCGTCGCCGGTGAGGCCGATCGCATGCGGATCGAATGCGTTGACGTAGGCGTGCATCACCTCGGGCGTATCGCGAGCGGGGTCGACGCTGACGAACAGGATGCGCGCGCCATCGGCCAGCAGTCCGAGTCGCTGCATCACCACATGCAGGTGCGCCAGCGTCAGCGGACAGACATCGGGGCAGTGCGTATAGCCGAAGTACAGCAGCACCACCTTGCCGCGATAGTCGGCGCCGGTGACGGTCTTGCCGTGGTCGTCGGTGAGCTTGAAATCGAGATCGGGCATGTGGCCGCTGACGTCGGTCAGTCGGAACGGCAGCGGTTGACCGGACTGGCAGCCACCGAGCAGCAGGCCGGCGAACAGCAACAGGGCAGGGAACAATGCGCGAAGGAGCTTCATGCGAGAATCCGGGTTCTTCATCCGATCAAGCATACGACAGTGATCGTGTTGCGAGGTCCGGCCACCGGGACATTTGGCGATGATGCGACAACCTGTCAGTACGCGGGCGGCCTTGCTGGTGGGGCTCACCGGCGCCAGCGCGGTGCTGCTGGGCGCGTTCGGTGCGCACGCGCTGCGTGGCACCCTCGATACGCAGGGCAGCGAGTTGTGGCATACCGCCGTGAACTACCACATGTTTCATGCGTTGGCGCTGGCGCTGACCGTGGTAGTTGGGCGCGGGCGCAGCGCACGCGTTGCAATGTTGGCCTTCGTGCTGGGCATCGTGTTGTTCAGTGGCAGCCTGTACGCGCTGGCGCTTGGTGCGCCGCACTGGGCCGGGATCATCACGCCATTTGGCGGACTCGCCTTCATCAGTGGGTGGATTGCCCTGGGCCTGTCGTTGCGTTCTGCGGCGGATTGAGTCCTTAGCGTCATCCGCGTGTCATGGCGCCATGCCAGCATGACCGCATGGACTCCGCCATCACCGCTTTCATCTCCCGACAACTTGCCGCCTGCGGCATGCTGGCCGTGCTGGTGCTACTCGTGTGCAGCGGTTTCGGCTCAAGTCGCCCGCATTCGGTCACCAGCCATCCGCTGCCGATGTTCAACACGCTGGTGCACTGGAAGGACAGCAGCCACGACTGGCTGCTGGTCGCCGATGACAGCGCCGACCAGTTGAGCGTCTACGACGCAACCAATGGCCGGTTGCTGCACCGGCTGGGCAAACGCAACGGTCTGGGCGAAGTGGCCGCACTGGCGCAGCGCGACGGTCAGCTGTTTGTCGTCGACGACGACGGCAGTCTGGGTCAGCTTCAACTGCCACAGTTGCAGCTGGTCGCCTCGAACATTCGCTGAGGCTCGCCGGCGTCGAGGTCTGTTTTCACAAGCTTGCCGCCAGCGGCGCCGCCACATGCAGTACCAGGTCGGCGCAGAAGTGCGCCAGCATCGCGTGCTCGAGCCCATGCTTCCAGAACAGGACGCCGGTGACCACGCCTACCAGCGCGTTTAGCAGGATGATCCGCAGGATCGGCAACGGCGCATGCGCCATCCCGGAGGCGAATGCCGCTGGCAGGTGACCTGCACCGAACAACAGCGCGGCAAGCACGATCGCGACGATGAACATCCACGGACGGGCAACGCGATCGCTGCATTGCGCCAGCAGCCAAACCACGACGCTGACCAGCAGCAGCCTGCATTCCACTTCTTCCACGATGCCGCCGTAGAAAGACGCCAGAAATCCGCGCCATGCCCAGCCGGCGGCGTGGGCGTCTTGTTCGGCGGGTTCCTTGTGGCCGGCCAGCGACAACGCGAGTACCAGCATGCCCACCAGCACGCCAAGTACAATGGCCAGCCACCAGCGGCTGCGCATATCGGGATTTCGCGGCTGCCGATATACCCAGGCGCGCAACCACGGCGCATCCAGGCCATACGGCGCACCCAGATAAAGGCCAAGCCAGCCGAGCAACCAGCACAGCACGCCGGCCTGAATGGCCTGCGCCGCAGCAACGATCGACAAGGGCGCCGGGATCGCGGCGAATTTCTTCGGCATCAGCGCCAGCAGATACGGGAACAGTGCCAGCGTCACCAGCACACCCGCCGCACCCAGCAGCAACGCGAGTTTCAGATTCTTCCGACGGCTCGGTAGTGCAGGCGGAAGGGTGGGTGTCATGCCGCTCATGGCCGGAACTCCTAACGTGGCCGTTTCAGATACAGCATCGTCGGCTGCACCGGACCGACGCAGACGGCGTTGACCAGTTCCCATCCGTTGGCGCCTTCGCGGTTGAGCACCGCGATGGTTTCGTCATCGGTCGGTGTCAGCGTCAGGTGCAAGCCGCCGCCAGCGTATTTCAGCGTGATCACTTTGTATTCCCAACTCGTCGCCATCGTCTTTTCCTCCAGCTTCAGCTGTCGTCGTCGTCCGTCACCGGCGCACTCTTGCCCGGTTTCAGTCGGCCTGCCTTGCGCAAGGCATCGCGCAGCACGTACTCGATATGTGCATTGACGCTGCGCAGCTCGTCATCCGACCAGCGTTGCATCGCGTCGAGCACGACGGCGCTGATACGCAGCGGATAGGCTTTCTTCTCGGCGGCCATGCGGTCTCAGCGGCGCCGGCTGTGCCAGACGCCACCGGCGATGGCAGCCACGAAAATAATGATGAGAACTGTGATCATCGGATGCGCCTCAGCCGTTGTACAAGGTGCCGGTGTTCACCACCGGCTGGGTGCCGCGCTCCCCGCACAGGACCACCAGCAGGTTGCTGACCATCGCCGCCTTGCGCTCTTCGTCGAGCTCGACCACGCCGCGCTTGCTCAACTG
>JBDTZX010000239.1:0-3007 GCA_040004895.1 Rhodanobacter sp.
ATCATGCAGAAGCGCGTGTACCGGCAGGGCTGGTTCATGACCACGTTGAAATATTGTGTCATCGGACTCTTTTACAGCGTGCTGATCGGCATCGGCACGGCGTTTGCGCTGCTGGTGAGTCTGGGCAGTGCGTGACGTGAGTGAGCCGGGCACCGTTGCCCGAGCTGGCCTCCGACCGCCGCATCGAATCAGATGGCAGCGCCGACGGAAGCCGATCCGCAGTTGTTCGTTCCGCCCCGTGCGCGGAAACCCGTGCGCCGCTCAACCCACGTGGTGATTTCATGATCGACCGTCAAGCAACCTGCCGCTGTGGAAAACTTGCCATCCGCACGCGCGGCGAGCCGGTTCGCGTTTCCATCTGTCATTGCCTCGCGTGCCAGAGACGCACGGGCAGCGTGTTCAGCGCCCAGGCCCGGTTCGCATCCGACACCGTGACGACCGAAGGGCAGGGCAGGGAGTACGTGCGCGTCGGGGAGAGCGGGCAAGCCGCCCGCTTCCGGTTTTGCGCCGAGTGTGGCGCCACTGTGTTCTGGCAGAGCGACGCGCTGCCGGGATTCGTCACCGTGGCGGTGGGTGCCTTCGCGGACTCGGGTTTTCCGCCGCCGCAAGTGTCGGTCTATGAGGAGCGTCAACACGCCTGGCTTCGCCTGCCAGACGAAATGGAGCATATTTTTTGAGCTGCTTGCAGACCTTCGGACGAAGCCTGACCATGCATTCCGTCGGGACGGCGGCGCTCCCGCTTGATTCGCTCGTTGAGCGATCGGACCGAATCAGGATCAACCCGTGACGGAGCTCGCGGGACTTGCGACACTCGTTCCCGGACCGGGGCGGAAACCAGGGGGAGACACACGATGAACATCCTGTTGTGGGTACTGCAGATCCTCACGGCGCTTCTCTACGGAGCGTCCGGCGTCATGAAGGTTTTCATGTTCGACAAGATCAGCGAGGGGGTTCCGTCGTTCGGTGCGTTGCCGCGGAAAGCCTGGATGGTTCTGGGCCTTCTCGAACTCGTTTGCGTGGTCGGGCTGATCGTTCCCGATGCCTTTCACTGGCGACCGGTGCTCACGGTGCTCGCCGCCACCCTGCTGGCGATCGAGAGCCTCGTGTTTGTCGGGGTGCACGTCAAATACCACGAGGTCTCGCCCATCATCATGAGCGCGGTGCTGGGGATCCTGATGGCGTTCATCGCGTACGGCCGGATGGTTCTGAGTCCGATGGGTTGAACGACGGCTGCCCATCGAAACCGGGACGGGGCAGGTTGAATCCCGTCGCGGGGATGCGCGGGAAATCTCGGGGACCCTCTCGATATTCCGATTGCTCAACCTGGCCGAGGAAACCGGCTGAAGGAAGCCCGATCCTTTGATGGACAGATCGCGGACCCCGGCCCTGACAATCACGCGTCAGCCATCGGATTGCGATCTCGATCAAGTGAAACGCGAATCAGGCTTGAAACGGGGACCGGCTAGGGTCATCCCTGCAAAAGTCGGCCGGTCAAGGACGACGGTTGGAAAAATGGGCGTTGCGCCTGGCGGCTCCGCGGACTGTCACGCCCGGGCGACGCGGTGGCGACTAGCTTGTGCGAGTGGATTCATGCCACGCCAGGTTGATCACTGCTGCGGGAACTTCGATGAAGATGGCTGCTCGGTGGTTGCTGGCGACGCTGCTCTTGCTCGGGCTGCCGGTGTTTGCCGCGCAGCCGGCCGCGGTGAACTTCACACCACAGGCGGGCTTCGGTGGAGCGAGCGAAGGGACCGGCACGCTCAAGCTGCTTTTCGGGAAGGAGCGTCCCTACCACGTGGATAGCCTTGGTCACTTTCTCGCGGATGGTACGTTCCGGCTCGACCAGACGGTGCTGTTTCAGGGGAAGCCGCCGAAGCGTCGCCACTGGATCCTGACCAGGGCGCGGCCGCAGGGTTACACCGGCACGCTCAGCGACGCGGCGGGCAGGGTGACCGGCCATACGGAGGGCCCGCGTCTGATTCTGAAGTACCGACTGAAGGGCCCGCTGGTGATGCATCAGACGCTTGAAATGATGCCTGACGGCACGATCGACAATGTTGGCAGAATCACCTTGCTCGGCATTCCGGTCGGACATCTGCGCGAGACCATCCTGCGCACCGCCATCGGTCGGCATGGAGACGCGGACGCAGGAAACTGACCCGGACTCCGGCGCACGAACCGGGTCGGGTTCCGCAACCTCACCCAGCCAGAATGTCCCGAATCCTCCGCTGCAATGTCTCCAGCGAAAAGGGTTTGGTCAACACGTGCATGCCCGGTTCCAGGTGGCCGTTGCCGACCACGGCGTTCTCGGCGTAGCCGGTCATGAAGAGGATCTTCAGATCGGGGCGGTGGATGCGTGCGACGTCAGCCATCTGGCGACCATTCATCGCCCCGGGCAGGCCCACGTCGGTGATCAGCAGGTCGATGCTCACGCCGGATTGCAGAATGCGCAGGCCGGCGCCGCCATCGCCGGCGCTGAGCGTGTCGTAACCGGAATCCGTCAGCCGTTCGCAGACCAGTTCGCGAATGGACGGCTCGTCCTCGACCACCAGGATGGTCTCGCGTTGCTGCGCCGCGTGCGTCGCGGTCACTGACTGCACGGATTCCGCATCGGCGGCCGTTTCGTGATGGCGCGGCAGGTAAATGTTGAAGGTGGAACCGGCGCCGGGCTCGGAATAGATGCGTACCTGGCCGCCGGACTGGCGCGCGAAGCCGTAGATCATCGACAAACCGAGGCCGGTGCCCTGGCCGATCGGCTTGGTGGTGAAGAAGGGGTCGAAGGCGCGGGCAATCAGCTCCGGTGTCATGCCGATGCCGGTGTCGGTGACGCTCAGCGAGACATACTGGCCCGGCTCGAGCTCGCAGATGGCGGCGGCGTATTCGTCGAGTGAGCTGTTGGCAGTTTCGATGGTGAGGCGGCCGCCGTCGGGCATCGCGTCGCGCGCATTGATGCACAGGTTGAGCAGCGCATTTTCCAGTTGCGGCGGGTCGACCAGACTGGACCACA
>JBDTZX010000401.1:0-3004 GCA_040004895.1 Rhodanobacter sp.
CTGGCTGGCGCGCTGCAACTGCCACGGCGCCGCCACGTCCAGCCGCTGGTGATGGCGCAGAACGCCGCTGAGCTGGTCGACCACATTCAGTCCGGCCCCATCGAAGTCCAGCCACAGCTGCCGCTGCAGATGCAGTTGATCGCCCTGCCCCCCTTCGTCGCCACGGGTGCCTGGCTCGATCGTGAGGCCCGCGCTGTCATCCAGGACATACGCCGGCAGGTCGGCCCAGTCGCCCGGCACACCGGCCTGCGCCGCGTCGGTACCCTGCCCTTCGACGCGCGTGCTGCGCAACGCGGTGTCGTCGGCATAGCTCCATATTTCCTGCCGCGGCCATGGTGTCGCGGGCAGCTTCAGCGCCAGTTTGCCGAGGCTGGCGGTGCTGCGTGCGGACAACGTGACCGTCCACTGCCCGGGCCGCAATTGCACGCGCAGGCGACCATCGCCTTCCAGCCGCGCCGGCAGGTCGCCGGTCAGTGCGATGGCGACGAAGCCTTCCGGCAACGCCGGTCCCAGCAACAGTTCGCGCGCACTGCCTGCGACATTGAACTGCAGGCGTGTTTCCAGCATCCCAGGCAAGCCATCCTGCAGATGGCGATAGACGCGCAGCGACAACGCGTCTGCGGCACGCTGCGCGGCAGCGGCTTCGCCCAGCGTCAGCTGGTCGCCATTGCGTTCGACCCGGGTGACCGCAGCACCATCGACGCTCAGCGTGATCAGGCCGATGGCTGCGGGCACCTGCAACCGCGACGGCCGTGTCGACCACGGCAGCATGCCGTGCAACTGATAGTCCCCGGGCTGCAGCCACAGCATCGGCTGGTCGCCACGCTGCAGCACGATGGCCGGCTGGTTGTTCGCGCTGACTTGTTGCGGCCAGTTGCGGCTGTCGCCCGGCAACGCCACCCAGCTTGGCGCGTCCACGTGCACGTCGAGACTGAAGCGGGCGCCATCCTTGCCGGCATCGAGGGTCAGCCGACCGGGCCATGCACACTGGTAGCTGTCGGCACTCGGCATCTGGCTGGAGAGAACCGGGCAACCGTGCTGCGGCACATCGTGCAGCACCCAGCCCTGCCAGTCGCGCAGCGGCGGCGGCAGGTCCTGCGCCGCCAACGGCAAGATCAGCAACAACCACAGACCCAGCATTCCTAGCGATCGACGAAGCATGCTTCTCTCCCTGTATGCCGGCGATCGGCACAGTGTAGGTGGAACATGGCAGGCACACAGCAGCGGTCGCATCCTGATCGGGTCGTCATCCGTATCTGCGTGCAGTTCTCTTCAACTCCTCATCCAACGCGGCACGCGGCAGAAAGGGGTTGCAGCCGTGCCGATCCCATTTCCGTCCGCCCTCGAAGGATGCTGCATGCCACCTCATTCCGACCGTACCCCGCTTCGACGCGGACTGCTCGCCAGCGCGCTGCTCCTGCTGGGCGGCGCGCTGCTCACGGGTTGCCAGGCAGCTCTCTTCAGCGGCTTCAACGCTACCGCCAGCAAGACCGGCGTGGCAGTGCAGCGGGACATCGTGTTCGATCCGGCGCACCACCTCGCGCTCGACGTGTATCGACCGGACGATGCCACGCATGCGCCGGTGGTGGTGTTCTTCTTCGGCGGCAGCTGGAAATCCGGCAAGCGGCAGTGGTACGCATGGGTCGGCGAAGCGCTGGCGAAGCGCGGCATGGTGGTGGTGATTCCCGACTATCGTCTGTGGCCGGAAGTGAAACTCGACGGCTTCATGCAGGATGGCGCGCATGCGGTGGCATGGACGCATGCGCATGCCGCCGACTACGGTGGCGACCCGAACCATCTGTTCGTGATGGGTCACTCCGCTGGTGCGCATATCGGCGCGTTGCTGGCCACCGATGCGCACTGGCTCGCCACCGTCGGCATGCAGCCGCGACAGCTGGCCGGTTTCATCGGTCTGGCCGGCCCTTACGATTTCCTGCCGCTGACCAACGCCGACTACATCGACATGTTCGGCAGCACGCATGACGAACAGCTTCGCTCGCAGCCGGTGCATTTTGTCGATGGTGACGAACCGCCGATGCTGCTGATGCAGGGCACGACGGACAAGATCGTGTGGCCGCGCAATGCAGAATCATTGGCGCGTGCGCTGCGTGCGCGTGGCGAACCGGTCGAGCTGAAGATGTATCCCGACATCGGGCATCTGACGATCCTGTTCGCGATGTCGCGGCCGCTGCGCGGCAAGGCCCCGGTGATCGAGGATGTGGTGCAGTTCGTCGGCGGCACTCCGGCCATCAAGGCCACGGTATCTGGATCTGGGGGCCGCACGCCCTGACCATGCTGATGATGTTGCCGGCACGGCATACCACCAGCTGAGGACGTATCGTCCGCGCATCCACGCCGGCTTCCTGAGCCAGCTGGCCGGTCATATGGTTTCCCCACCCGGTGCAGCAGACATCGAACCGCTCACGTTGCCTGCGGGTGTAGCGACGCTGCTCGACGCAAACGGCACACTGACCCGGGCCGCCATGCATCTGATGGAACTGCTGAAGGCGAAGCGGGCGATGCTGCGCGCGTCGTTCGATACCGAGCTGGTTGCCGACGGGCTGCGTCGGTATCGGAAGTTCGCCAAGCCGGGCCAGCCATTGCCGCCTGCTGCAGCTGAAGCAGCAGCAGGCGGCGGCACGGCAGGCGTCCAGCCACCCAAGGCAATCGTTCATCGTGGCGGCAGCCGTGCTCATGCGAGAGACCGAAATCGAAGTACCTGTGCGCGTCGCGCTCGAAGTGTTCATCGACCGCTGGATCGAGTCCAACGTGCCCGACGACGTTCGATGCCCACCTGATAAAAAACGCCGGGCGGCGCGAGCCACCCGGCGTTCTCATTTCCCCGCGTTGATGACTCAGTGGATCGTGGATGGATCCTGCCTGGCCTTCAGCGCGCTGCACAGCTGGATGCTTTCGCTGGTCTGTGCCAGGCCGCGATCGATGCCTGCGGCGTCGTTGGCGCGCGTCTTGAAGAACGCCTTCAGTCGATCCACTTCCGGTTGCG
>JBDTZX010000223.1:0-3004 GCA_040004895.1 Rhodanobacter sp.
GGCGGCCTGCTGCTGTTCGCCGAATCGACCAAGGCGTATATCGACAGCTGGGTGATCCGCTGGTTCTTCCGGCACCCGATGCAGGTGCAGAAGAGTGCGGACGGCTATTTGCAGATGCTGCGCGTGCAGGGTTTCCAGTTCGACGAAAGCCATGTGTCGCTGCCGTATCTGTGGTGGAGCCGCGCGCGCGATTTCGGCCTGCTCGAACGCTGGGGCCTGCGCCGACCGCCGCCGCCAGGACTGCGCGAAGAAACCCTGATCAACGTCGCCGCGCGCAAGCCTGCCGCCGCATGAGCGCCCATCTGCATGCGCTCGGGATGATCTGCACGCTCGGCAGCGGCAAGGCGGCGGTGGCCGAAGCGCTGTTCGCTGGCGACGACGGCGGCCTGCGCGCCGAGGCCGGCTGGGCGCCCTCGCGTGCGCTGCCGCTGGGCGCCGTGCGCGAACCGCTGCCGCCGGTTCCGCCCGCTCTGGTCGACACCCGCGACAACCGCGCCAACCGGCTGCTGCTGGCCGCCGCGCTGGAGATCGAAAGCGAGATCCGCAGCGCGATCGCGCGTCATGGTCGTTCGCGCATCGGCGTGGTGCTCGGCAGCAGCACCACCGGCATCGAGAAGACCACCATCGGCGTGGGACACCTGCGCCAGCATGGTGCATGGCCGGCGGACTACCGCTACGCCGATCAGGAACTGGGTGCGCCCGCCGAATTTCTGGCCGAGTGGCTGGATCTTTCAGGCCCCTGCTACGGCATTTCCACCGCCTGCACCTCCGGCGCGCGCGCCATGATCAGCGCGCAGCGGCTGCTGCAGATGGGCGTCTGCGATGCCGTGCTGTGCGGTGGCGTGGATACCCTGGCGCGACTGCCGGTCAATGGTTTTCTCGCGCTCGAGGCGCTCGACGCCGCGCGCTGCGAACCGTTCTCGCTGGATCGCCACGGCATCAACATCGGCGAAGCCGCGGCGCTGTTCCTGATGACCCGCGATGGTGGGCCGGTGCAACTGCTGGGCATCGGCGCCAGCTCGGATGCGTACCACATGTCCTCACCCGAGCCGGATGGACGTGGCGCACAACAGGCGATGCGCGCCGCACTCGCGCATGCACATCTGGACGCCCGCCAAATCGACTATCTCAACCTGCATGGCACCGCCACCGAACACAACGACCGCATGGAAAGCCACGCGGTGGCCGCGGTATTTCCGCACCGCGTGCCGTGCTCGTCGAGCAAGTCGATGACAGGTCATACGCTGGGTGCCGCCGGTGCGCTGGAAGCGGCGTTCTGCTGGCTGAGCCTGGTGGACCCGGCGCGCCGGCTGCCACCGCACGTGTGGAACGGCGTGGCCGATCCGGAGCTGGCGCAACTGCACCTGACCGGCGTCGGCGATACCTTGCCGGCCACCGGCCAACGCCGGCTGATGAGCAACTCGTTCGCCTTCGGCGGCAACAATGCCTGTCTGATCCTGGGCGATGCCGATGCGCGTGCCCCGACATGAGCCACGGTCCGATCGACACGTTGCTGCCGCATACCGGCGCGATGATCCTGCTGGATGCGGTGATCGAGGCTGCAGGCGAACGTATCGTATGCAGCAGCAGCGTGCGGCCCGGCGGCCTGTTCAACGATGCCACCGGCCACTTGCCGGCGTGGTGCGGTGTCGAACTGATGGCGCAATGCGTGGCCGCCTGGGCCGGCTGGCAGGCGCAGTGCGAACAGCGGCCGGTGCGGCTGGGTTTTCTGCTCGGTACGCGGCACTATCGCTGCGACGTCGATGCGTTTCCGCAGGGCAGCGAATTGATCGTCGAGGCGATTCGCAGTTTCCATGACGACAACGGCATGGCCATGTTCGCCTGCCGCATCGACGCGCCGGGCATGCATGCCGAGGCCCGCCTGACCGTCTTCAGCCCACCCGATTCCGAGGCCTTTTTCGCCTCCACCGCAAAGAGCGCCACGCATGTCTGAAACGATTCTGGTCACCGGCTCCAGTCGCGGCATCGGCCGCGCCATTGCCTTGCGGCTGGCACGCGCGGGCTACGACCTGGTGCTGCATTGCCGCTCCCGTCGGGACGAAGCCGAAGCGGTACGTGCCGACGTGCTTGCGCTGGGTCGCGCCGCACGCATCCTGCAGTTCGACATCGCCGACCGGGCCGCCTGCGCCGCTGCACTGGAAGCGGATGTGGCCGCCCATCCGGCATATTACGGCGTGGTCTGCAACGCCGGATTGACTCGCGACGGGGCGTTTCCCGCGCTCACCGGCGACGACTGGGACAGCGTGCTGCGTACCAACCTGGACGGTTTCTACAACGTGCTGCATCCGTTGATCATGCCGATGATCCGCCGTCGTGCACCGGGGCGCATCGTCTGCATCACTTCGGTCTCGGGCATCATCGGCAATCGCGGCCAGGTCAATTACAGCGCATCCAAGGCCGGCGTGATCGGCGCCGCGAAGGCACTCGCGGTGGAGCTGGCCAGGCGCAAGATCACCGTCAACTGCGTGGCGCCCGGATTGATCGACACCGACATGCTGGACCCCGAAGTTCCGGTCGAGCAGATCCTCAAGATGATCCCCGCCGAACGCACCGGCACGCCGGAGGAAGTGGCCGCCGCGGTCGAGTTCCTGCTCGGCGCGGATGCCGGCTACATCACCCGCCAGGTGTTGGCGGTGAACGGCGGGCTGTGCTGAGTCGGCGGCGCATGGCAGGATGCCGTTGCGCCGATCTCGATGCGTCACCACAACCATTCACTCAAGGAGACACCCACGCATGAAAGCCCTCACGATCGCCCTCACCGCATTGTTCCTGACCGCGCCGGTGGTCGCCACGGCCGCCGACAAGGTGACCCATTTGTCGTTCGAGGCCGGCGTCGCCGCAGCCAGAAAGGCCGGCTTGATCGACGGCAGCGTGAAGTTCTACCTGGCCGGCACCGGCCCGCGCGGCAGGATCGTCAACGACAACGTGACCATCAACCGCAAGACCAACGCCTTCGGCAAGAGTGACGAGGAAACCTGCAACC
>JBDTZX010000166.1:0-2994 GCA_040004895.1 Rhodanobacter sp.
ATGATGCTTACTCCTCGACCCGGACCAGGTAATAGACCGTGTTGATCAGGCCGCGAACCTGCGGGCTGTCCTTCAGGTCGCGGACGTCATTGATCTTGCCGAGTCCCAGCGCCTTGACGCTCAGGCGATGACGCGCCTGCACCCCGCGCAGGCCCTTGACCAGGCGCACGCGCACGGTCTTGTCGGCAGTTTGTTGTGACTTAGCCATTGCCCAGTACCTCTTCCAGGGTCTTGCCACGCTTGGCGGCGATCTTCTTGGGCGAGGCAACTGCCTGCAGGCCCTTGATGGTGGCGCGCACCAGGTTGATCGGATTGCGCGAACCGACCGCCTTGGCCAGCACGTTCTTGACGCCGACCACTTCCAGCACGGCACGCATGGCGCCACCGGCGATCACGCCGGTACCTTCCGAGGCTGGCTGCATGTAGACGCGGGCCGCGCCGTGATTCGCCTTGATGGCGTACCACAAGGTGCCGTTGTTCAGTTCGATGTTCACCATCTGGCGACGAGCACGCTCCATCGCCTTGGAAATGGCCACCGGCACTTCACGCGCCTTGCCATAACCGAAGCCGACCTTGCCCTCACCGTCGCCGACCACGGTCAGTGCGGTGAAGCTCATCTGGCGGCCACCCTTGACGGTCTTGGCCACGCGGTTGACGGCAATCAGCTTTTCAAGCAAGCCGTCCGAATTTTCGCGATCGTTAGAAGACATGTTCTTTTCCATGTGCCCGGCAAGACCGGGACTTTTGCTTGCGGCTGAGCCGCTTGGAGTTTTAGGTGCTTCAGCGGGAACCGGGGTTCCCAAGGTTGTACTTGTCTAGAACTTGAGGCCCGCTTCGCGTGCCGCATCGGCCAGAGCCTTGATGCGACCGTGATAACGGAAGCCGGAGCGGTCGAACGCCACTGACTCGATTCCCGCAGCCACCGCACGCTCGGCAATGGCCTTGCCGACCGCAGCTGCCGCCTCGAGATTCTTGGTGCCCTTGAGACCTTCGGCCACCGACTTCTGAACCGTGGAGGCCGCAGCTACCACGTTCACACCGGACGCGTCGAACACCTGCGCATAGATGTGCTGACCGGTGCGATGCACCGACAGACGCGCAACGGCCAGTTTGCGGATGTGCGATCGCGTGGACTTGGCGCGGCGCAGGCGGTTTTCGTTCTTGTTCATCGTGATATCTCCAGAAAGCGGATCGGCTTGTATGAGCGGCTCATTTGAAGAGTCCAGCCATTGATGGCCGGTCTTCGCGGAGGAACCGCCTTACGCCTTCTTGGCTTCCTTCAGCGTGATCTTCTCACCGGCATAACGCACGCCCTTGCCCTTGTAGGGCTCCGGCGGCCGGAAACCGCGAATCTTGGCAGCGACCTGCCCCACGACCTGCTTGTCCGTCCCCTTGATCAGGATCTCGGTCTGCGTCGGCGTCTCGATGCTGATGCCTTCCGGCGCATCGAACACCACCGGGTGGGAAAAGCCCAGGCTCAGGTTCAGCGCCTTGCCGGCCATCGATGCGCGGTAACCCACGCCGACCAGCTCCAGCTTGCGCTCGTAACCCGAGGAAACTCCCTGCACCATGTTGGCCAGCAGCGCACGCGCGGTACCGCCGAACTTGTCGTCGGTGCCTTCGGCTAGGCTGATCGTGGCGACCCCACTGTCCACGGTGACGGTCACGCCCGGCAGGTGATGCACGGACAAGGTGCCCTTCGGTCCCTTGACGGAGATCGCGTCGGCAGCGACGGTCAGCTCCACGCCCTTGGGCAGGGTAATCGGTTGTTTGGCTACACGTGACATCGATAGTCTCCTTACGCCACGCGGCCAATGACTTCGCCACCCAGACCCTTCGCGCGGGCTTGGGCATCGGTCAGAAGACCGGCGGAAGTCGAGATGATCGAGATGCCCAGACCGCCGAGAACCTTCGGCAACTCGTCCTTGCCGCGATACACACGCAGGCCGGAGCGACTGACACGGGCGATGGTCTCGATGGCCGGCTGGCCGTCGAAATACTTGAGCTTGATCTCGAGCACCGGCTTGCCTTCCTCGGCGGAAGTCTTGGCGTCGAGGATATAGCCCTCGTTCTTGAGAAGGTCGGCGATCGCCACCTTCAGTTTCGACGACGGCATACGCACGGCCGGCTTGCCCATGGCCTGGGCATTGCGGACGCGCGTGAACAGATCGGCGATGGGATCAGTCATGCTCATGAAAACATCCTTCAGAGTGCACCGATATCCGATAAAACCGGAAATCAATCAGATTGTGAGCCGACAAACACGTCGGGCTGCTTTGCGCAGACCGCCGACTATATCAGCTTTACCAGGTTTTAGCGAACATCGATGCGGTAGTCGCATCAGTGGTTGCACCACGTGCAACCGGTTGAACCAGCTGCGAAACAACGACGCAACCGGCTCTGTAGTCGGGTATTACCAGCTGGCCTTGCGCAGGCCCGGAACGTCGCCGCGCATGGTTGCCTCGCGCAGCTTGTTGCGACCGAGACCGAACTTCGCATAGACCGCGCGCGGGCGGCCGGTCAATGCACAACGCGTGCGCTGACGCACCGGGCTGGCATCACGCGGCAACTTCTGCAGCTTGGTCTGGGCTTCCATCTTCTCCTCGTAGGAGGCGGTGGCGCTCAGCACGATCGCCTTCAGTCCGGCGCGCTTGGCGGCGAATTTCTGGACGAGTTTGGTCCGCTTGATATCGCGGTTCACCATTGATGTCTTGGCCATGGATATCGCCTGTCAGTTACGGAACGGAAAGCTGAAAGCAGCGAGCAGGGCTTTCGCCTCCTCGTCGGTGTTGGCGGTGGTGGTGATGGAGATATCCATGCCACGCAACGCGTCAACCTGGTCGAAATCGATTTCAGGAAAAATGATCTGTTCCTTGATACCGAAGTTGTAGTTGCCACGGCCATCGAACGCCTTCGCCGATACACCACGGAAGTCGCGGACGCGCGGCAGCGAGATGTTGATCAGGCGATCCATGAACTCCCACATCTGGGCAC
>JBDTZX010000298.1:0-10011 GCA_040004895.1 Rhodanobacter sp.
GCGGCCGCTTCCGCGAACGCTTCGAGGCCAAGGGCCGTTTCCGCGACATCATGGAGAAAGTGCCGACCCAGGCGATCATGAATCCGGAGCCCGGCCTGCTCGGCGCTGCGGCACTGGCGGTGATGGAGTCCGGCGGCGCGCTGCTGAAAGCGCGCTAGGCTGGCGGAATCCGAACCGGCGGACAGGTGCTCACGATGTCGATTCCACTCTCGCCTGACCCACCGGGAATCCGCATGCCGAACAACGCCATCGTCCGCCTGCTGATCGCCTGCATTTTCTTTTTTCCGCTCGCCGCGCGCGCCAGCGATCCACCCGCAGCCGGCATCACTCCGGCTCCGGCGATGGTCATTCCGGCCAAGACCATCGACACGCGCGAGCAGCTGGACGCCTATGTCCGCGACACGCCAGCGGACAAGTCGCCGCTGCACGCGCTCAGTCCGGGTGGCCAGCGGCGTTTTCTCGCCGGCATCGTATACGGCGAGCATGGCGTGGGTGGCTTCAGTACCGAGGACGTCTCGTATGAGCTGACGCGCAAACAGGCCTATGCGTTGCTCCAGTTGTTAGGCATGCAGAGCTATGCGCTGAGCCTCGACGCGCGCACCCGACCGCGATCCGTCGAAGACGACCAGCGCGCAAGTGTCCTGGAAGGCCCGTACGATGCGCTGATTGCTGCATCGCAGGCGAACGACAACGTTCCGAACCACTCGCTGATCCGCAGTTACGAGGAAGACTTCGCACCGAGGCAGAGCGACACGCAGTGGCGCGCGCTCGATACTCGGGACATGGAGTTGCTGTTTCGCGCCACGATCCTGATCTACGGCCGCACGGCGCAATCCGTTTATCTGTCCGATGCGCGGCGGGACTTCGCCGAACTGGACCGCCGTCATGCGGTGGACCGGCCGCATGCCGGCGAACTCTACGATGCGCTGCTGCGTGCAGGGCAGACGGACGAAGCGCGTGCACTGCTTGCCTCGCACCCGGTACTCGACCGCGGTACGACGCCGGAAATGCGTTCGGCCTATCGCGTTCGCAAGGGCCAGGCAAGCCTGTGGATAGCCTCGGCGAACAAGCGCGAACTGATCCGTTTCCGCTTCAATATCCACGCGCCTTCACAGGTCGTGATCCTCGGATCTGCCGGTTGCCACTTCTCGGTCAGCGCCGCTCGCGCGCTGGAGGCCGATCCACTGCTGCGCGACATCTTTCGCGATTACGCACAGTGGGTGGCGCCAAGCGCCGACCTCACCGATTTCGACGCATTGCGCGCATGGAACCGTTCGTATCCGAACATGCGCCTGGGCATCATTTACGCCGAGGCCGAGCTGCCGATGGTCAAGCGATTCGATACGCCGACGTTCTTTTTCCTCGACCATGGCGCGGTGGTCGACACCGTCGTCGGCTGGCCTGATGGCGGCAATCTCGACGCGATCCGGCGTGGGTTGCGCGAGATCGATCTGCTGCGTTGAGCAAAGCGGAGCCGGCAACGCAATACCTGCTCCCTCCCCCATGACCGTGCCTTCCGCAGGCTTGCCGCTGATGGCTGCTTTGACAAACAGGTCAGGCGACCGCAAATACCTGCTGCGATCCGCAGCCTAGCCCGGTGCCAGCAACGCATCCAGGTCGACCTGGTCGAAGCTGAGCTTTTCGCGACTGCCGCCACCCTCCAGAACCGCTGCGGCGAGTTCCGCCTTGCGCGCCTTGAGTTCCTCGATGCGCTCTTCCACGGTGCCGGAGGTGATCAGGCGGAACACGAACACCGGCTTGTCCTGGCCGATGCGATGGGCACGATCGCTGGCCTGCGCCTCGGCCGCGGGATTCCACCACGGGTCGTAGTGGATCACGGTGTCCGCGGCGGTGAGGTTGAGGCCGACGCCGCCCGCCTTGAGCGACAGCAGGAACAGCGGCACTTCGCCGTTCTGGAATCGCTGCACCGGTTCGGCGCGGTCGCGGGTCTCGCCGGTCAGGGTGACGTAGCGGATGCGCCGACGATCGAGCTCGGCAGCGATGAGCTTGAGCATGCCGGTGAACTGGGAGAACAGCAGCACCTTGCGACCTTCGTCGAGCAGTGCCGGCAGCATGTCCATCAGCAATTCGAATTTCGCCGATTCGTGCACGCCGCGCGCCACTTCGAGCTTGACCAGTCGCGGATCGCAGCAGACCTGGCGCAGCTTGAGCAGCGCATCCAGCACCACGATGCCGGAGTGCGCGATGCCGCGCTGGGCGATCACCTCGCGCAATTCTTCGGCGAGCGAAAGACGCAGACCTTCGTACAGTTCTCGCTGCCGACCTTCCAGCACCACGCGACGGGTGATCTCGGTTTTCGGCGGCAGCTCCTTCGCCACCTGCGCCTTGGTGCGCCGGAGGATGAACGGTGCCAGGCGCAGATTCAGCCGCTGCTGGCACTCCTCGTCGTGCTGCTTTTCGATCGGCACGCGATAGTGGCGACGGAAGGCGCCTTCGTCGCCAAGCAATCCGGGAACCGCGAGGTCGACTTGCGACCACAACTCGCCGAGATGATTTTCCAGCGGCGTGCCGGTGAGGCAGACATAGCGCGAGGTGCGCAGGCTGAGCAAGGCGCGGCGCGCCTGCGTGCGCGGATTTTTCACCTGCTGCGCCTCGTCCAGAACGATCAGCGCGAACGGCTGCTGGCGCAGCGCGACCACGTCGCGCGGCAGCAGCGCATAGCTGGTCAGCACGATGTCTTGCGCACCCAGCTGCACGAATTCCTCCGCGCGCTGCGGACCGTGCAGCGTGAGCACGCGCAGCATCGGCGCGAAGCGCAGGATCTCCGATTGCCAGTTCGGAATCAGGCTGGTCGGCACCACGATCAGCGCAGGCTCGGTCAGCGCGCCGCCCTGCTTCAGCGACAGCAGATGGGTAATCAGCTGCAGCGTCTTGCCCAGGCCCATGTCGTCGGCGAGCACACCGCCAACGCCCGCCTCGGCCAGTGCGTTCAACCAGCGCAGCCCTTCGCGCTGATACGGGCGCAGCTCGACGGTGAGTCCATCGGGCACCGCGTCACTGGCGCGCTCGGCGGCATCGCGCAGGCGCGCGGCGAAACCGCGCAGTGACTCGGACGCCTCCAGCGTGCTGCCGCCGGGCATCGCCCCGACCAGTTCTTCCAGGCGCCCGGCCTGCACCCGCGGCAGATGCAGCTGCTTGCGCGGTTTCTCCAGGTATTCGGCGAGCGGCGCCAGCAGTCCGCGCAGTTCCTTCAGCCGTACCGGCACGCGGCGGCGGGCATCGACTGGCGCATACCACACGGCATCGTCCGGCTCGTTCGGCGCCGGGCTCAGGTTCAACTGATGCTCGGCCAGCGCCTGCGCCACCGCGGGCAGCAGGTTGTGGCGCTGGCCGTCGAGTTCGATGCCGATTTCCAGATTGAAGGCGTGGTCGTCGGCATCCTCCACCGCGTGGCCATACCAGCGCACCGGCCCTTCAAGCACTTCGAACGGAAAGCTGGGCGCGTACTCGACCTGGAAATTTTCCTGCTCAAGCTTCGGCCGCAGTGCCAGCCAGCGTGCCGGCGTGTTGACCTCGAGCGCGCCGGCATAGCCGGTACCGGGAAACAGCCAGGCATCCTCGGGCAGGGTGTCGGCCACGTCCCACGGCAGACCTTCGGTGTCGACGCCCGGCGTGAGGCCGGCGCGTTCGAGCTGCTCCATCGCGGACAGTTCCTCGGCGCGGCGGCGGGTGATCTCGACCAGCTGGCCATTGCGCACGCGGCGCACCAGCGGCTCGCCGCCGCGGCCTGGCAAACGCTCGCCGGCATAGTCGAAGGCCAGCCGTGCATAACCCAGTGGCGGCGTGCCGGCGGCCAGTCGCGCATGCCGAGTCAGCGCATGCATGGTCAATACCGGTTTGGGCGCGAGCTGCGAGCGACGCAGCTCGCCAAACAGATGGGGCAACGGCACCCGCGTGGCCAGCCGGCTGGCGGGAAGACGATTGCGCAGACGACGACCATGCTCATGCTTCAGCGCTGGCAGTTCCAGCCATTGGGTTTCTTCAGCGGCAGCCTCGAACAGACCCAATGTGGCGCGTTCGGCGTCGAGGTACCACAGAGCATCGATGCGTAACAGCCGCTGGCTGTGCGGCAGCAGGGGCAACAGGCGCTGGCTGCCGTCCGGCTCCATCTGCCAGTGCCAGGTCAGCTGATGCGATTTGCCGCGCGACAGCCGCAATCCGGCCAGACCACCGAGAAAACACGGCGCGGTATCCAGGATCTCGGCCAGCAGGGTATCGCCGACGTGACCGCCGAGGCGCGCATAGCTGCGGCTCTTGCGCACGCTCTGCGGCAGGCCGAGCATGGTGGCAGCCAGCCGTTGCTCGTGCGGTGGCAGCGACGATTGCGCCAGATGCCGGCTGTCCAGTGGCACCGGCCGCGTGTAACGGCCATGCTCGATCGTCGACAGCAGCACCGGGGCAACATCCAGCCGCGCAAATGCAGCGCCTTCCTCGGGCATCACTTCCAGAAAGAAACCGAGAATGCCGTGATCGTCGACGGCAGCCGGCTTCGGCGCCGACAGCAGACGGCGCCATGCCAGCGGCAAGCTTTCCTCGTCGCCGGATGACGTCGCTGCAACGTGCTGTTTCTCGTCCGGCTGCTGCATGCGCATGCGATCCGTGGCGACAACCAAAACGTTGAGCTTAGCAGCGCCGGAGCGCTTGCGACCGTCGCCATGGCGGCGTTCGCAAACTTCAGCGGGACCGCTGGAAGATTCAGGCGGTTCCGAACAAGCCGTGCGGGTATTCCGGCTTCTGTTCGCGCGCCATCAGCGCCACCAGCGCGTCGACCGGCGTGACTTCGCCATGCAGCACCGCGCGCACCCCTGCGCTGATCGGCAGATCCAGCGCATGCTTGTCGGCAAGCCGGGTCACTTCGTCGGCGGTGAGCACGCTTTCCACGACCTGGCCGATCTGCCGAACCGCCTCGTCGATGGCGATGCCGCGGCCGAGCGCGAGGCCGAGCCGGCGATTGCGCGAGAGATCACCCGTACAGGTCAGCACCAGATCGCCAAGGCCGGAAAGACCGATCAGTGTTTCGGGTCGCGCACCGAGCGCCACGCCGAGCCGCAGCATCTCGTTCATGCCGCGGGTGATCAGCCCGGCGCGTGCGTTCAATCCCAGTTCCATGCCGTCGGCGATGCCGGTGGCCACCGCGAGCACGTTCTTCATCGCGCCGCCCAGCTCCGCACCAAGCACGTCGCCACCGGAATACGCACGCAGGTTGGGCGCGTGAAGAAGGCCGGCGAGCTGCTGGGCGAAGGCATCGTCATCCGAATGCACGGTGACGGCGCCGGGCTTGCCCACCGCCACCTCGCGTGCGAATGACGGTCCGGTCACCACCGCCGCCGCACGCCCGGGCCACAGCTCGCCCACCAGTTCGTGCAGGAAGCGCCCCGTGCCCGGTTCGAAACCCTTGGTTGCCCATGCGATCGCCGTGCCGGTATCGAGCAGTGGCGACAACGCCAGCAGCATCGAGGCAAACGCATGGCTGGGCACCACGATCAACACGATGCCGACACCGCGAACGGCGCGGGCCAGATCGCTTTCGTAATCCAGTTGCGACGGCAACTCGATATCCGGCAGATAACGCTGATTGCAGTGGACCGCTGCCATCGATGCCAGCGCCTGCGGATCGCGCCCCCACAGCCGGGTCGGCACGCCGTTGCGGGCAATCAGCGCGGCCAGCGCGGTTCCCCAGGAGCCGGCCCCGAGAACAGCGACAGTCGGGCGTTCAGCCATCTCGACGACTCAGCTGTTGAGCGTCTGCGGAATCTCTTCACCACCCATCATGCGACGCTGCTGTTCGGCGAACAGCGCATCGAAGTTGATCGGCTGCAACAGGAACGGCGGGAAGCCACCCTCCAGCACCAGCCCTGAAATCACCTGGCGGGCGTACGGAAACAGCAGATTCGGGCAATAGCTGCCGATGATGCCGGCATGGTCGATTTCGTTGAAGCCGGCGATGCCGAACAGGCCACCCTGCTCCACTTCCGCCAGATAGGCGGTGCGCTCGCCGACCGTGCAGGTCAGGGTGAGGCTGAGCACCACTTCGTACAGGTTGTTGCCCAGGTCGGTGGCCTTCTGGCCGAGATTCAGCTGCACCTGCGGCTGTTCCTTTTCGTCGAGGTCCTGGAAGATCTGCGGCGCATTCGGCGCCTCGAAGGAAACGTCCTTCACGTAGATCTTCTGCAGCACCAGCTGCGGCTGGTCGCCCAGGCCGCCGGCCTGGTCGTTGGTGATCATATCTGCCATCTGCGGATTCCTCGAGTCTTGGAGTCGTATCAAAAAAGAGCACGATTGTTCCATACATCCCCTCCGCGCGCACGCCGGAACCTCGGGATCGACCCCGCCCGGATTGCGCGTGTGCGGGTTTTTCTGCGAGAATACGCGGCTCGCCTATGTCGACCCGGAATTCCGGGCAGTCCGCCACGCGGTGCGGACCTCACGACCGATGCGATAGCGACAACCTCCAGCATCGCGTGGCGCATGGCGCCGCTGGGCCGATATTGCCCTGGCTAACGGGCGGTAAATACCAAATTACGGAGGTCGTCATGGCCCGTGTATGTCAAGTCAGCGGAAAGGGAGTGCAGAGCGGCAACAACGTCTCGCACGCCAACAACCGCACCCGTCGCCGCTGGTTGCCCAACCTGCATGAGCGACGTTTCTGGGTGGCCAGCGAGAATCGCTGGATCAAGCTGCGCGTTTCCAACCACGCGCTGCGTACCATCGACAAGAAAGGCATCGAGGCCGTGATTGCCGAAATGCGCGCCCGCGGCGACAAGGTCTGAGGACTGAATCATGGCAAACAAGACCCAAGACAAGATCCGCATGATCTCCTCGGCCGGTACCGGCCACTTCTACACCACGCAGAAGAACAAGAAGAACACGCCGGAAAAGTTCGAGTTCAAGAAATACGATCCGGTCGTGCGCAAGCACGTGATCTACAAGGAAGGCAAGATCAAGTAATCGGTCGCTGCGCAAAAAAACCCCGCCCAAGTGGCGGGTTTTTCGTCAGAGGAATGATCGGCTCTTCGGCCAGGCCGCAGGCGAGGCGGTGAAACGGATCCAGCACGGATGATCTTGTGTCTGACCCTCCATCACATTGACGGTCAACCGCAGCTTGCCGACCGGAAGCTGATCACCCGGTCGCAGCGACTGTTGCTTGATCTGCGCAGCCGGCGTGTCGGCCCGGGCGTGGGACGTGGGACGCAGCAGCCATTCCACTGTAGCCGTCTTCGGTGCATGGCTGTCCGGCGATGCCTGCACGATGCGCAGGTCGATCGCGCTGTCGATCTCCGGTCACCGACGTGCAGCCGACCGTCGTCGGCGACAAGTTGTTCTGGCGGCAGCGTTTCCTCGATGCCCTGAAAACCATGGTCAAGCTGATGGTCGCAAGGCGGTGATGCTGGTCACTATGCTGAACATGGACGGAGCGCTCCGGTTCGGGATGCGCTGCTCGGCAGATTCGTCGCCGGCATACCCCGGTCAGCTGTCGACAGCCTGGATTGCAGCACGTAACCGATCACGAAGGGCAGCTGGGACCAACCCTATCCTCGGGTTGTCCTTGGCATCCTCGCACCATCTGCTGAAACGCCATGCATGAAAAAGCCCGCGCAGGGCGGGCTTTTCCTTTGTCGCTGGACGACCCAATGACGACCGGCCGACCCGAAGGGCTCACGCCACCGAATAGCCCTTCAGCCGTGCTGCGAAATCCTGCAATGCGCGGATGCCGCTTTCCTCGGCTTCGCGAATCCACTGCTGCAGGCCCTTCAGCGCCTGGTCGGCGCCACGCTGCTCCATCAGGGCGGCAAGCCGGGCGCGGAAATCGCAGACCACATTGAGGTTCGGACGGATCGCCAGTACTGCCTGAAATTTGGCGCTGCTCTCGTGGTCCAGCCAGCGCCCGCCGTCGGCCAGCGCCAGACGCATGCGACGCGGTACCGCCTTGAGGCTTTCGCCGGCATGCTGAGCATCGTCGCGCAGGGTCGGCATGATCACGCCGCGGTAGTAGTCGGTCATCGCCTGGAAGCGATGGGTCAGCACGGCCTTCAATGTCTCGGCGTCCGGCAGTGGCACGTTCGGGCGAACGTCCAGCGACGGCGCCACGCGTAACACCTTGGCCAAGCCGACTGCACGGAACATGCAGATTGCTGCCCAACCGATGTCGAATTCCCACTTGCGCAGGGCGAACTTGGCCGAGCTCGGGAACGCATGATGGTTGTTGTGCAGCTCTTCGCCGCCGATCCAGAAGCCCCACGGGATCAGGTTGCGTGCGGTGTCGGCGCTCTCGAAATTGCGGTAACCAGCCCAGTGGCCGATGCCGTTGACGAAGCCGGCGGCCCAGAACGGGATCCAGATCATCTGGATCGCCCAGATCGCCGCCCCGATCACGCCGAACAGCGCCAGGCTGATCAGCAGCATCACAGTCGGACCCCAGTACGGATGTGCGCCGTAGACGTTGTGCTCGACCCAGTCGTCGGGGGTGCCGCGACCGTACTGTTCCATGTCCTGCTTCGACTCGCAGGCGTCGCGGTACAGCGACACACCGTCCCAGAACACCTTCTTGATGCCGTAGATCATCGGGCTGTGCGGATCTTCCTCGGTCTCGACCTTGGCGTGGTGCTTGCGATGCACGGCGACCCACTCGCGGGTGACCATGCCGGTGGTGAGCCAGCCCCAGAAGCGGAAGAAGTGCGCCAACACCGGGTGGAAATCCACGCCACGATGGGTCTGGCTGCGATGCAGGTACAGCGTCACCGTGAAGATGGTGAGCTGGGTCACGATCAACAGATAGACAAGGATCTGACCCCAACTCGCATGGGTGAGACCGTTGTTCAGGAAATTGAGCACCGCGTCGAGCATGGAAGGCACCGGGTATGTGAGTGGAGGCAGACTAGTCGAGGGTTTCCGTACCCGCCAGCATGGTGGCTGCACCGCTTTAGTGTATCTGCTCAGCAGCTTGCAAGTGTCGAGACGAACCGGTCAAACCAGGCAAGGTTCGCATCCTCGAGATGCCGCCAGTTGTTTAACGATGGGGGCGCCGTGACAATCACGCAATGACTCCGACCTCTGCCACCCCGCCTGCCGCCGTGTTGCAACTCGATCAGATCAGCCGCCGACGGGCCGGCCGGGTTGCCGTACGGGACCTCAGCCTGACCCTGCAACCCGGACAGGTGCTGGGTTTGCTGGGGGTCAACGGCGCCGGCAAATCCACCACCTTGTCGATGATTGCCGGTGCATTGCGTCCGGACAGCGGTGGCATCCAGCTGAACGGCGTCGATTTTCTGGAACATCCGGAAACGGCGCGCAGAGTGATCGGATGGCTGCCCGAACGTGCGCCGCTGTGGTCGGAGCTGACCGTCAGTGAACACCTGGAAGCTCATGGCCGACTGCGCGGACTGCGCGGGGTCCCTTTGCGGCAGGCGCGCACGGCAATCATCGAGCGGCTGGAACTGCGGCCACTGGCCAGGCGCCTGGCGGGCGTGTTGTCGCAAGGCCAGCGCCAGCGACTGGGTCTGGCCTGCGCGCTGCTGCATCGTCCATCGTTGCTGGTCCTCGACGAGCCAGCCAACGCGCTCGATCCGGTGCAGGTCGCCGCGCTGCGCGCGCTGATCCGCGAACAGGCCGCTCTCGGCACCGCCGTGATCCTTTCCACGCATCTGCTGGCCGAAGTCACCGCGGTGTGTGATCGCGTCGCGATCCTGCACGAAGGCGTACTGCGCCATGAAGGGCCGATCCGCAGCGACGAACACGCGGCGCTGGAACGACGCTTCTTCGAAATCGCGATGGACGATTCTGCGTCCAGGGCGCACGCGGCATGAGCCGGAACGTCGTCAGCACTTTCGCAGTGACACGGGTCGAGTGGCGGCGGCTGCTGGTGCGGCCGCTGGCGTGGGTGCTCGCCGCGTTGACACTTGCGTGGCTGGCGTGGAATTTCACGCTGCTGCTGGGTGGCTTTCTTGCCGGCCAGATCCAGCGCGCCGCGCTGCCCGATGGGCCCGGCTTCAC
>JBDTZX010000265.1:0-2976 GCA_040004895.1 Rhodanobacter sp.
GTGGACACGCTGCGCATCCGCGTATGTGTGCTGGTGATCGGCAGCTTCTTGCTCGGCAGTGGTGCGGGTGCGCTGCTGTTTCGCGTGCTGCAAGAGCGCACCTTGCTGATTCCCGCAGCACTCACCGGCCTGTGCGGCGTAAGCTACAGCCTGTACTGCCACTCGAGGTTGCACGGTGGCGGTAGCGGAGCGGCTTGACCAGACCGGTTAGCGCACCGGCACCACGATCGAATCCGTTTGATCGGTTCATCGCTGCGGTGATGCGCAATGGCAGGAAGAAAGCGCCGAAGCCCATTCGACCGTCGCTGATCGAGCGTAAAATTTTGCGCTGCCGATCTTCCATGCCAGACTCGTCGTCGCTGGCTGGCGCGAATGCTGCGCGCCATGGTGATGCATGCAGGGGTTGCAGGGAGAAGCCATGTATATCGTGTGGGCACTGGTGGGGCTGGTGCTGTTTGTCGTGGCCGAGCTGTTTGGCCGGTATGCCTTCGCCGCGATGACCGGCGTGCTGCTGGGACTGATCTGGGCGCGCCAGTCCAGCCTGCGACGCGAGTTGTCGAAGCTCATGCAACAGCTCGACCAACGCGCCGCATCGGATGCCGCAACACCGGCAGCCGCCACATCGTGGGGGCCGTTGACGATTGCCGCTGACAGGACGCCCGATGGCGAAACGGTTCGCAGCGACACCGTCGCCGCAGTGCAGCCATCACCGGTCATCGCGCCGCCGAGGTTTCCGGCGCAGGTTGCGATGGCACCGGTCACCTTGGTTGCCGGCGCACCATCCGAACCGGCCGTACCAGGCTTCGTCGAGCTGATGATGGTACGCGTCAAGCGCTGGTTCACAGAAGGCAACGTGCCGGTGAAGATCGGCATGCTGGTGTTGTTTGCCGGCGTGGCCGCGTTGCTCAAGTACGCCTCCGATACGGGTCTGTTGACCTTGCCGATCGGGTTGCGGGTGTCGCTCGTCGCGCTGGCGGCGATGGCGGCGCTGGCGTTCGGCTGGCGACAGCGCGACAGCCGCCGCGTGTTCGCATTGTCGTTGCAGGGTGGTGCGATCGGTGTACTGCTGATCACCGTGTTCGCAGCGTTCCGCCTGTACCACCTGCTGCCGCCGATGGCGGCGTTCGCGATGCTGGTCGTGCTGGTCGCGGGCATCGGCATGCTGGCGGTGTTGCAGGATGCGCTGGCGCTCGCGGTGCTCGGATTGCTGGCAGGTTTTCTTGCGCCCATTCTGGTATCGACCGGGCAGGGCAGCCACGTGGCGTTGTTCACTTACTACGCCGTGCTCAATATCGCGATTCTCGGTATCGCGTGGAAGCGCTCGTGGCGTGTGCTGAACCTGCTGGGTTTCGTGGCGACCTTCGGCATCGGCACGGCGTGGGGCGTGCTGAAGTACAAGCCGGAACTGTTCGGCAGCACCGAACCGTTCCTGATCCTGAATTTTCTGTTTTACCTCGCCATCCCACTGTTGTACCTGCTGCGCGCGCCGCAGGATCGACGTCGGGTGATCGACGGCTGCCTGCTGTTCGGCAATCCGCTGGTAAGCCTGTTGCTGCAGGCGGCGTTGCTGCACTGGCGTGGTCGTCCGCTGGCGATGTCGGCACTGGCGGTCGCCGCGATCTACATCACCGTGGCCTGGTGCGTCCGCAAGCAGGGTGGGCTGGGCCTGTTGCGCGATGCGTGGGCAGTGCTGGCGATCGCCTTCGCCACACTGGCGGTGCCACTGGCGCTGAGTGCCAGCCTCACCGGCAGCATCTTTGCGCTGGAAGGCGCCGGACTGATCTGGCTGGGGTTGCGACAGCAACGCCGGTTGTCGCGCTGGGGCGGTTTCATGTTGCAGCTGTTCGCTGCGGTCGCGTTGATCATCGGCACGACCGACAGCAGTCCGTCGGCCACGCTGGCCTGGCTCGATCGCGATGTGATCGGTTCGCTGCTGCTGGCTGCCGGTGCGTTCGCCAGTTGCACGTTCTATGCGCGACTGGGCAGCGACACGGTGCTGCAGCGAGTCGCCGCAGTGTTCCTGTACGTGTGGGGCCTGTGCTGGTGGCTCGGTGCGGCCGGGGTCGAGATCGATCGGCACATCGCAGCGCGGGCGGAAGTGGCGGGTTTCATCGCGCTGTTCGCGCTGACCGCGTGGGCCAGCGCCGAAGTGGCGAGGCGGGGATGGCGTCGCGAACCGGGCGCGGTGCTCGCGTTCACCGCGCCGGTGCTGTTTCTGCTGATGCTGGCGCTGTTCGGCTGGAACTGGATGCTGGATCGGCAACCGTTGCTGGGCTGGAATGCGGTCGCGGTGGTGTTCAGCGCTGTGCTCGGCTGGCGGACCTTGACGAATCTTCGTGCGCGGTCAGCTGCCGCGTTGCTGAGCCAGCTCGGCTGGTGGTGGCGATGGGTGCTGGTTGCCGCCAGCGCGATCGGCGTGTTTCTGGCAAGCAGTCGCTGGCTGTCCGATGACTGGCGCGTGTCGCTGGTGCTCGCGCCGGTGTGCCTGCTGTGCTGGGTGACGTTGACGCGACCGCACTGGATCGCTCCGCCGTTGCCGGAGCAGGTGCAACGATTGCGTCCGCCACTGCTGTTTTCCCTGCTTGGCGTGCTTGCGCTGGCCTGGCTGGCCGGCCTTTTTTTCGATGGCGATGCCGCGCCGCTGCACTATCTGCCGTTGATCAATCCGGTCGAGATCCTGTTGCTGGTCATCCTGATGTGCGTGGCGCGCTGGCTCGGTGACGCATCCACGCCGCCGGCCCTGCGGCAACGCCGGCCGATCGTGCTGGGCGTGCTGGGCATGGCATTCGCCACCAGCGCCACCTTGCGCGGGGTGCACCAGCTTGGCGGGGTGCCGTGGAGCGACGCGCTGAGTGGATCGAGCCTGGCGCAGATGTCGCTCACCGTCGTGTGGAGCGTGCTCGGCCTGCTGGCGTGGGTGTGGGGTTCGCGTCGCGGCCAACGGCTGGTCTGGCTCGCCGGTGCGGTCACCATGGG
>JBDTZX010000515.1:0-2973 GCA_040004895.1 Rhodanobacter sp.
TGTAGTTCACCCCGAACATCACCGTGCGTCCCCAGGTGTCGTATTCCAGCGGCCTGGTGATGGCGACACCGTTGGGCAGGCCGGACACCTGCACCGTGGTGTCGGAGGTGTTGCTGAGGTTGTTGACCTGCAGCAGCAGCGACACGCCCTTCCAGCGTCCATCGGTGAAGTCGTAGCCGAGCTGGAAGTCGGTCTGCCGGTTGGCCAGGATCTTGGTGTAGCCGAGCTGGTCGAACAGGGCCACCGCCTCGCCGGTGAAGGACGAACGGTAGCGCTCGGCCAGGCGCACGGAAAAGCCGTACTTCTCGTAGTACAGCGACAGGTTTGCCACCTTGCGCGACAGGCCGGGCAAGGTGCGCGGGCCGCCGGGGATCGAGGAAATGGAGCTGGTCGGGATGGAGCTGTTGGTAAGCGAGAAGTTGGCCTGAGCGCCGAAACCGTCCAGCGCGTGCGCGACCAGTCCGCCTTCGATGGCACCGGAGAGTTCCAGGCCTTCCATCCGGCCGCCGGTACCGTTTTCCGGCCGGCTGAATGAGCCGATGTTGCTGGTCGGGGTGAGTGTGGGGTTGTCGTTGACGTAGTTGGAGAAATCGTAGTCGAGCGTGGTCTGGTTGTAGATGTAGTTGAGCAGGTTCTTGTTGAATACCGCCACTGCCACGTAACTCGATGCGCCGAAATATTTCTCCCACGACAGGTCGGTACCGACAGCGATGTACGGGCGCAGCTTGGGATTGCCGCCACTGCCTGACCAGAGCACCTGGCCGGTACCGGGCCCGTTGGTGACCAGCGCCACGCCGGCCGAGGTCGCCACTTTTTCGTCGTCGATGCGGCCTCGCGCCATCGTCTTGGCGAGGCCGAAGCGCAGGTATTGCTGGTCGCCGAGCTGGGCCACCAGGTTGAGGCTTGGCAGCACTTTCGTATAGCTGGCGCCACCGTCGATGCGGCCGACCAGGGCGTCGCCGTTGGTCTGCAATGCGTCGGACGACTGGTTGGTATGCACCACCTGCACGCCGGCGTTGCCGCGCAACGGAATGCTCCCCAGCGCGGTGTCGATGTTGAACTTGAGATAGCCGACCGGAACCTTTTCCTCGACCGTGTAGTTGCGGCTCCAGTCGGACTGGCCGTTGCGCTGGGTCAGATAGAACTGGTTGTTCAATGCGTCGAGCACGTTGTAGTTGATGATGCCGGGAATGCCGCCGTAGCCGAGCGAGGTCGGGCCGAGCAGATAGCCCGAGCCGATCGGTGCGCCAAACGCGTGGTCATAGGTGGCGGCATCCGAGCCATTGCCGTTGAGCCAGGCGAAATAGACGTCCGCCTGTTTCACCTTGGTGCGGTCCGAATAGTCCACGCCGAGGTTCATGCTGTCGAAGATCCAGCCCAGCTGACGGGTTGCCTCCAGGCGGATGGCCTTGATCGTGTCCTTCTGGTGATCGAATTCCTCGCGTCCGTCGTAGCCGTAATTGTCCGGGTCGGTAAAGACGACCGCGCCCGGATTGCTGAGGTCCACCGCTGGCCGGAAGTCCGGATAGCCATTGCCGAACGGCGTGTTGAAATCCGCGCTGGTCAGCGCGCCACCGGGCAGCCCGGCGAACAGGTAGGCGTCGTGAAGTTTCTTCTTCGCACTGGAGTAGGAGAGATCGGCCATGCCCGACCAGCCACCACCGAATTCGAACTGGTTGTTCCAGCCGACCGAGAACAGCTTGTCGTGTTCCTTGGTGTATTCGTTCTGCAGGATCGGCGCGATGCCGTGCACCGTGCCGGAGGTGACGATCGGATAGGGTTGTGCGGGTGTCGTTCCGATGTTGCTGTAAGAGACGTTGTCGTACGGGCTGCTCGACCACTGCGCGCCGTTGGTGTAGCCGCGTTCGCCGAAGGTCGAGTAGTACATGTCCAGGGTGGAGTGGTAGCTCTTGCTCGGGGCCCACTCGATCACCGTCATCAGACCGTTGCGCAACTGGTTCTCCGACTTGGCGCGCAGCTGCATGCCTTCCTGCGAAATCACGTTGTCCGGTACGCCGGGTGTATGCGGGCCGCCCCAATTCTGGTCGATGCCGGCGGAACCGTTGTCCGCGCTCCACCACCAGGCCTGGTATTGCTTCTCCTGGATCGGCGAGTCGAGCTGGGCGAAACCCACCGCGATGCCGAGCGTGTGATCGAAAAACTGGTCGATGTACGAGAAACTGGCGCGATGCCCGGTATCGCCCACGCCGGTTCCGGGATTGAGCTTGCCGTTGGAGTTGTATTCGCCGCGCAGATTGGCGACCAGCGTGCGGCCGGGCAAGTCGAGCGGCTTGATCGTGTGCAAGTCGACCGTGCCGGAAAGGCCCTGTCCGATCAGGCTGGCATCCGGCGTCTTGTAGACGGCCGCGCCATTGATCAGTTCGGATGGATACTGGTCGTATTCCACGCCCCGGTTCTCACCGATGGTCGCCTGTTCGCGTCCGTTGAGCGTGGTGCCGGCGAAGTCCGGCGACAGGCCGCGAATCGAGATCTGATTGGCGCGGCCGTCCAGGCGCTGCGTAGCCAGGCCGGGCAGCCGGGCCAAACTCTCGGCGATGCTCGCATCCGGCAGCTTGCCAATGTCCTCGGCGGAGATCGCCTCGATGATGTCGTCCGAGTTCTGCTTGACCTTGAGCGAATTCTCGATGCTGCCGCGGATGCCGGTGACCACGACCGTGTTCAGGGTGTGCACCTGTCGCCGGGCGTTTGGCGCGGGATTCGCGATTTTTTCCGGGGCGGTTTTGACCTCGGCCGGCGAAGCTGCCGTCGCGCTGCTTGTCGGCTTGGCTGGTTGTGCGTCCTGCGCTGCGACGCCGATCGAGCTCAGCCCGAACAGGGTGGCGACGCAGGCCATGGCGAGCGGATGTCGCGGATGGTCTGGCGTGTGAGCGCGGACGAACGGGAACAGACGAAGATGGATCATCGGACTTCCTCCTTGTTGTAGACACTCCCCCAAGCGTCCGAATGGGTCAC
>JBDTZX010000304.1:0-2971 GCA_040004895.1 Rhodanobacter sp.
ACCCTGCTGCACGATTCCCGTCAGGCGATGCAGGTGCCGCTGGACGCATCGATGGCGCACCAGCCAAGTGACAACCTCGAATGGCTTGATGCCATCCGCCGGTTTCAGGGCGACGCGAAGCGCCTGCCCGGCAGCAGGCTCATCGATGGCAGGCAGACGACCGGTTGGTCGCTGGACACCGGCGGCATGCACATCGTGCTGTGGGCCGACCCGGACGGCTTGCCGCGTGCGATCGAAATCAACGGCGGCCAGGTGTTCAGCCAGCACATGCAGGTGACTGTCGACGCGCCGATCGACGACTCGGTGTTCAGCACCGCCGCACCGGCGGGCTACCACCTGATGCAACGCGACGAGCCATAGGCATACGGATGCGGCATGCCCGGGACAGCTGAAGTCCAGCCGTCCCGGGACATATCGTTCCATCGCGACGCAGAGATATATACTCGCGGACATCGTTCACCTGGAAACTCCGCGATGCCGGCGATCAGCTTCGAATTCTTTCCGCCCAAGACCGACGAACAACGCGAGCAACTGGATCGCGCGGCGGAACTGCTGAAGTCGCACCGGCCGGAGTACGCCTCGGTGACGTTCGGCGCCGGCGGCTCCACCCTCAGTTATACCGGCGAGACGGTACAGCGGCTGCATGCACGGCATGGGCTGGCGGTCGCGCCGCACCTTTCCTGCATGGGCGGCACCCGCGCCGAGATCGCAGCCTTGCTGGACAGCTATCGTGCCGCAGGCTACCGGCGCATCGTCGCGCTGCGCGGCGACCTGCCATCGGGCATGGCCACGGCGGGCGATTTCCGCTACGCCGCCGAGCTGGTGCGGTTCATCCGCGAATACAGCGGCGACCATTTCCATGTCGAAGTGGCAGCCTATCCGGAAACACACCCGCAGGCCGATGACGCGCTGCGCGATCTGCAGCATTTCAAGGCCAAGGTCGACGCTGGCGCGAACGGCGCCATCACCCAGTATTTCTTCAATCCCGATGCGTACTTTCGCTTCGTCGACGACGTCGGCCGGCTCGGCGTGAACGTGCCGATCGTGCCGGGCATCATGCCGATCGCCAACTACGGCCAGCTGAAGCGCTTCTCCGATATGTGCGGTGCGGAGATTCCGCGGTGGATCGCCAAGCGCATGCAGGCACATGGCGACGATGCGGCCTCGGTACGCGCGCTCGGCGCCGAAGTGGTGGCGCAGCTGTGCCGTCGATTGCTGGATGGCGGCGCGCCCGGTCTGCATTTCTACACGCTCAACCGCGCCCGGGCGACCCAGTCGGTGCTGCAGCAGCTGACGTGAACGGGGCGGCAGGTATGCTGGCGAAATGCGTCTGCTAGCTGCCCTCATCTGGTTGTTCCTGTTCGCCTGGGCGATGCCGGCTGCGGCGCAGAATCCGATTCATCGCTGCATCGGATCAAATGGCAGCCCGGTCTTCACCGACCAGCCCTGCGATGCCATGCAGGCTACGTCCGTCCACGCCGCGACGCGTCCGCTCAACGACGCCGCGTCGAGCCAGCCACCGCCGCTGCTGTGCGCGGCCAGACTGGCCGACCTGCGCAAGAGCGTGATCGATGCCTTCGCCGACCATGATCCAAACCGGCTGGCCGGCCTGATGCTGTGGGGTGGCTACGGCAGCGGTGCCGCGATCGCCGACATCCGCTCGCTCGCTGCGTTGATGCGCCATCCGTTGCTTGATCTGGGACCATCGGAGGATCCTGCCGCGGCCAGTTCCGCCGGCGATCCGTTTACCGAGGCAGCGCCGACGCCGGCGCCGGCCCCGTCCGGTACCCAGCTGATCCTTCACGTCGCCGGCAGCGCTGCCGACGGCAGCCAACGCGAACTGCGTTTCGACATCGTGCGCCGCTCCGGCTGCCTGTGGCTTCGCAACGCCAATTGACGCCGACCCGACAGCGAGCGGCTATCATGGGCGGTCCCCTTTGGAGAACGACATGGCGCAGCACTACCCGGAATGGATCTGGCAGAACGGCAGCATCAAGCCCTGGCAGGAAGCGACCACCCATGTGATGTCGCATGCGCTGCATTACGGCTCCTCGGTCTTCGAAGGCATCCGCAGCTACGCCACGCCGGATGGCGCCGCCATTTTCCGCCTGACCGATCACCTGAAACGGCTGTACCAGTCGGCCCGGATCTACGACATGGCACTGCCGTACTCGGTCGACGAGCTGGCCGCAGCCTGCCGCGACGTGATCAAGAAGAACGAACTGGGCGCCGCCTATCTGCGTCCGGTGGCCTATCGCGGGCTGGGCGGCTTCGGACTGTCCGCCGAAACGCCGATCGATGTCGCTGTCGCTGCGTGGCCGATGGGTCCATACCTCGGGCCCGAGGCGCTGGAGAACGGCATTACCGCCTGCGTGTCGAGCTGGCAGCGCTTTGCCCCGAACACCATACCGGCGGGAGCCAAGGCCGGCGGCAATTATCTTTCCGGCCAGCTGATCGCACGCGAAGCGCGTCGCCTGGGATTCGGCGAAGGCATTGCGCTCGCATCGAACGGACTGCTCAGCGAAGGCGCCGGGGAAAACCTGTTCCTGGTATTCGACGGCGTGCTGCACACGACACCGGCCAGCGCATCGATTCTTGCAGGGATCACTCGCGACACGCTCAAGACGCTGGCCCGCGAGGATGGCATCGAAGTGATCGAGCGCGACCTGCCGCGCGAGTATCTCTACCTCGCCGACGAGATCCTGATGTGCGGTACCGCCGCGGAGGTCACGCCGATTCGCTCGGTCGACGGCAAGCAGATCGGCAACGGCACTGCCGGCCGCGTGACACGTCGCCTGCAGGAATTGTTCTTCGGCCTGTTCGATGGCCGCACGAATGACAAATGGGGCTGGCTCGAACCGGTCTGAGTTCCGACCACCGTGCTCCCTCCCCCTGCCAGCCGGGGAGGAACCAGGGTTCAGCCGAATACGATGCTGGCGATGGCGCCATTCGCATCGCTGCGCGGCCGCAT
>JBDTZX010000310.1:0-2967 GCA_040004895.1 Rhodanobacter sp.
TGGTCATCCCCTCGATCACGTTGCGGCACATGTTGAACACGCCGTCGAGGTTCACTTGCATCAGCTCGTGCCACTGCTGCGGCGACATCTTGCGCAGGCTGGCGTCGCGGGTGATACCCGCGGCGTTGACCAGGATGTCCACGCAGCCGTGCCGCTGCTCGACGCGTTCGATCAGCTGCCGGCAACTGTCGAAGTCGCTGACATCGACCGGCTCGAAGAGGATCGCTCCGTCGAACCCGGCGACTTCGCCGCGGAATGTCGCGACGCGTTCGTCCCGCGCCGCCAAGTCGGTCGCGATCACCAGGCTTCCCGCGGTCGCCAGGTGTCGGCAGATCTCCGTGCCGAGTCCGCCGATGCCGCCGGTCACCAGCGCGACGCGCTTAGGGAAGGCCGTTTGATTCATGCGTCAGCGTCTCGGAGGGTTCATGCCGGAGCCAGCACATGCTGTGCTGCGGCGATGGAATCGGGCTGGAATGAACGGCGTGTGGGAGCGCGCCGTTGCCGGGCTGGATCAGCCGGATTTCTTGCCGCCGCGGGTACCGGCAGCCGGCGTCGGCACGACCGAGGCGGCGGTGTCGATCAACCCGCGCTGCATCGCCTGGAACGCTGCCAGATTGCGTTCGGTCAGGTCGTTCAGCGTATTCCAGGGTGTCTGGCCCATCAGGCTGTTGAGCTGGCTGCGGAACTGCGTCTGCTGATCAAGGAATACCTGCAGGCTGCGCTCCAGGTAAGGCCCCATGAAGCCCTGCAGCGAATCACCGTAGAAGCGGATGATCTGGCTGAGCAACTGTGGCGACAGCATCGGCTGGCCCTTGTCCTCGTGCTCGGAGATGATCTGCAGCAGCACCGAACGAGTCAGATCCTCACCGCTCTTGGCGTCGCGGACCTCGAAATTCTCGTTGTCCAGAACCAGCTGGCGAACTTCTTCCAGGGTGATGTAGCTGGAGATTTCCGTGTCGTAGAGACGGCGGTTCGGATACTTCTTGATGGTGCGTTTAGTCTGTGCCATGCGGCGCACGCTAACAGAAGATATTGCGCCGCACCAGCCGCCGATGGGCATACGTGCTGCGGCGGCGAGGTGCAGCAATTCCTCAGTGGCCTGCCGCGCCGCCGGCACTGCCGAACGGTGGCCTGGCGAACCACAGCACCGGAATCAGCAGCATGAACAGGATCGCGCACATCCAGAACACGTCGTTCACCGCCAGCGTCAGCGCCTCGCGCGTCAGCAGCTGATCGATCAGGCCGAGACTGCGCTCCCGTGACAATCCCGCATGCGAGAGCTGCTGCAGGAAGTTGGCGGCAGCCGGGTGCGCCAGTGTGACGTTTTCGGTCAGGGTGGCGTGATGCTCCTCGCCACGGTGCTGCCACAGCGTCACCGTGACCGCGGTGGACACGCTCGAGCCCAGCGTGCGGAAGAAGTTCGACAATCCCGAGGCGCTGGCGATTTCCGACGCGGGCAGGCCGGACAGATAGATCTGGTTCAACGGAATGAAGAAGCAGGGAATCGCCAGGCCCATCACGAAGCGCGGCAGGATCAGGCTCGAGAACGACGCCGAACTATCGAACGTGGAAAACCAGTAGGAGGTCACCGCAAACGTCACGAAGGCGAACGTCACCACGCCGCGCAGGTCGAGCCGATCCATGTTCTTGCCCAGAATCGGCGCGATCAGGAAGGCCAGCACGCCGACCGGTGCGGTGGCCAGACCGGCCCAGGTCGCGGTGTAGCCCAGCGTGGTCTGCAGCCACAGCGGAAACACCACGTTGATGCCGAAGAACGCGAACATGCCCAGCGACAGCGAGATCACGCCGACGGTGAAATTGCGCTGCTTGAACAGCGACAGGTCGACGATCGGGTGCTTCGCATTGAGTTCCCATACGACCAGAAAGGTGAGGCAGAGCAACGCGGTGATGCCGAGCACGGTGATCATCGGCGACGCGAACCAGTCGTTGTCGTTGCCATTGTCGAGCATGAACTGAAGCGCGCCCACGCCGACCACCAGCAGCACCAGCCCGATCACGTCGATCGGCGACTGGAAGACCTTCGTTTCGCGCTTGCGCAGCAAACCCCAGGTGATCGCGGCCGCTGCCAGCCCGACCGGAAGATTGATGTAGAAAATCCACGGCCACGAAAAGTTGTCGGTCAGCCAGCCGCCCAGGATCGGCCCGAAGATCGGCGCCACCACCACGGTCATCGCCCACAACGCCAGCGCGATACCTTGTTTCTCCTTCGGATAGCTGGACAGCAGCAAGGTCAGCGACAGTGCCACCATCGGGCCGGAACCGGCGCCCTGCAGCAGCCGGCAGACCACCAGCATCGGCATCGAGGTGGCCAGCCCGCACAGCATCGAGAACACCACGAACAGCAGCACCGATACCACGAAGGTCCTGACCTCGCCGAAGCGCCGGGCGATCCAGCCGGTCAGCGGCTGCATGATCGCGCTGGCCAGTGCGTAGGAGCTGATCGTCCAGGTGCCTTCGCTCGGACTCACGCCGAGGCTGCCGGCGATATGCGGCACGGCAACGTTGACGATCGTCATGTCCAGCACTTCCATGAAGGTGCTGAAGGCGACCGCGATCGTCAGCAGCGCCAGCGGTGTGCCCTTCAGTGGCTCGCGCTGAGGCTGGGCGGACGCGTCGTCGCTGGGCGTATCGGCCATGACCTGACTCAGTTCGACGCAGTGGAAGCGGACAGGTTGGCGCGAATGATCCGTTCGGCTTCCGCGTCGGCCTTGCTGGTCATCTGGTCGTAGACGGTGGTTTGCACCACCGGCTGCTGTGCCGGCGTGGTACTCAGCACGGCGCCCTTGTCGTCGTTGATGTCGACGGTCACGTCGGTGGACAGGCCGATGCGCAGTGGATGCTTGTCCAGTTCGTTGTCGTCCAGCGAGATCCGCACCGGCACGCGTTGCACCACCTTGATCCAGTTGCCGGTGGCGTTCTGCGCCGGCAGCAGCGAGAACACGCTGC
>JBDTZX010000446.1:0-2965 GCA_040004895.1 Rhodanobacter sp.
TAGGTGCCGTCCACGACGTTGCCGATCACCGCCTGGCCATTGCCGGCCTGGCGCAGCAATGCGCTGTAGTCGGTAAGGTCGCGCTCCACGTGCCAGCTCGGCGACACCAGTGAGGATGGCTCCTGGGTAGTGCCGAAATAGAGGTTCACGCCGCCGAGCCAGAGATTCGCGGTACGGTCGAACTGGCGGCCGGCCGTCACCGAAAAGTCTGCCTCAAGCACAACCTTCGACCAGTTGCCGCGGCACGATGCCGGCGGTGCATAGGTGTACGGACGGCTGTTGAAGTCGGTAAAGGTGACGTCACTGAAGAGTTGCACCACGCAAGGGCTGCCGGGTGGTCGCGGTACGCCGGGGTCAGCGGTGGTGACATTGGTCGAACCAACGACCGAGGTCGCCGCGACTGGCGCTGCCAGTGCGCAGGATGCAAACAGGATCACCCATGGAGTGACGCGAAGACGGCGAAAGACTTCCTTGATAGGCATGACGGCGGATTCTCGCGTGATGTAGCCCCCTGTCCGCGCAAGCTAGCACGCCACGCACCGGCGCGTCACCACGCCGAATGGCCTTCCATACGGCCATGGTGCTCTGGCGGCGGCGCGGCAGTATGGATTGCCTGCGTTTCCCGGACACGGAACGTGCTCAAAGCCTTGGCTGCGGCCGCGTTGCTGCCTCCTGGATCTGTCGTGCCTTCGCCTCGTGCTGCTTCATGACGATGCTGCGTGCCGCCGACAGCTTGCCACCAAGCAGCGCCAGCGTGAAATTGTTGCCATCGAATTCGTGTAGCAGGTCGAGCTCCCGCCGCGCTTCGTCCAGCCGCATCGCGTTGATGTCGCGCTCGATCAACCATGCCGCGCGCGGGAAGCTTTCGCGCAGTGTATCGCGCGCCGTTTCGTTGGCCGGATCCAGCTGCAGCACGCTGAGATAGAACTCGTAAGCATTGCTGCCAGCCGGCGCCACCAGACGACCCTCGCGCATGGCGTCGCGGGCCAGGTTCAGCAGGATGCGGGTGCCGCTCTGCGCATCGTCGACCGGGACGGGAACGCGGCTGGGCAATGCGCCAGCGTCGATCGAGGCAGCGTACACCACGTCGTGGCCATACCAGAGGATGCCGACGCCCAGCAGCGCCAAGATCAGGAATGACGTGATGGTCAGCCCATATCGACGCGACACCGCAGATGGAAGATGAGGCATGGCAACCCGCCGCACGGCATGATTCCGCGCAGCGATGCGAGCCACGATTGGCGCGTTCCTGACGGAACCGCGAAGATAGCCACAGCGTGTTGCAGCCGTGTGGCGACCACATCATCCCGACGCAGTCGCCACTTCCAGTTGCGTCAGCCAGGTCATTGCGTGGACCCGGTCGTTGCCGCACATGACCGGATCGGCGCGCAGGCTGCCACACACCGCCGGGCGTTCGGGCCGGCCGAAGATCGCGCAACGATGGTCGTCCGTGAGTTGCACGCAGCGCACGCCAGCCGGCTTGCCGTTCGGCATGCCGGGAATCGATGAACTGATCGAAGGCGCGATGCAGCACGCACCGCAGCCGACACGGCAGATCGACACGTTCAACCGGCCGCACCGCGCAGCATGCGATAGACCGGATCGGTATCCGGACGCCGGCCATGCCAGAGCTCGAAGGCGTCGGCCGCGGTTTCCACGAGCATGCCCAGACCGTCCCACGCTTGGCGCGCGCCAGCGGTTTTCGCCCAGGCGAGGAAACCGCTCGCCGCCGCGCCATACGACAGGTCGTAGCAAAGCGAGCGAGCGCCAACCAGCGAGAACGGAAGTTGCAGCACGCTGCCCAACACGCCGGCCGAGGTCGCATTGATGATCAGGTCGTAGCTGCCGATGTGGGCCAGGTCGTTCCAGTAGCGCGTATACGTGCGCGGATCGCCGATCGCGTCGGCCAGCACGTCGGCCGCTTCCGCCGAGCGGTTGGCGATGGTCAGAGTTTTCACCCCGGCGTCCAGCAAGGTCCAGGCGACTCCGTGCGCTGCACCGCCGGCGCCCAGCAGCAACGCGGTGTGTCCGCGCAGGTCCACGCCGTGGCGCTCGGTGATGTCGCGCAGCATGCCGGCGCCGTCGGTATTGTGGGCCGCGAGCGTACCGTCGCTTTGTCGCGTCAGCACGTTGGCGCTACCCACGCGTCGCGCCGCGTCGCTGCGCTGCTCGGCGAGCGCAAAGGCGGCCGCCTTGTGCGGCAGGGTGACGTTGGCGCCGCGACCGCCTTCGTCGAAGAAACGCTGCACGGTGATCGCGAATTCCGCCGGCGCCGCGTCGATCGCGCGATACAGCAGCTCGATCCCGAACTGCTGTGCAAACGCGTGGTGGATCCGCGGCGACAGGCTGTGACCGATGGGATGGCCGAACACGGCGAACTGGGCGGGGGGCATGGGCTGTTCCGGAATCGCTGGCGTGGCCGTCCATTCTACAAGGGGTCATCGGGCGCGGATCGGGCGCGTCACCGGTGATCGAGGGACAGTCGCAGTTTCTGAGATGGCCGCGCGCGATCCTCCGATTGCCCTCTCCGCACTGGACATCCATGCGCTCACCGCCATCACGCACTGCCCCTTCCGTCCACCTGTTCGGCGCCGCGCTTCTGTGGCTGCTGGCCGGTACGGTGCTGCTGCTCACCACGCTGATGCCGCCCTATACCGCACAGCTTGGCTGGACACCTGCGTTCTGGTTCATCGCTGCGCCGTTGGTCGTCTTGCTGGTACTGGAACCCACGCTGCCGCAGCAGCTGATGACTCTGTACCGTCAGCGCCGCAGCGCCGTCCGCAATGTGATCCGGCATTGAACCTCAGCCGCTGATGCCCTGTCGCTTGCGTTCCATCCGGCGCAGGAATTCCTGCATGATCTGCAGATACAGGGCATCGCCCAGATGCGCATCTTCGACCCCGGCGTCGATCGACGGGTTGTCGTTGACCTCGATCACCACCGGCTTGTTGCCGACCTGCTTCAG
>JBDTZX010000146.1:0-2964 GCA_040004895.1 Rhodanobacter sp.
GAGCAGAGGCAGGAGTCCATGCATGCAGCGACGATGCTCAGTCATGCATGCGGATCCGCTGTGGTTGGCCACCATGGAAACTCACTGCGCCATGACTGGTGACCAGGGCCACGCCGCCGGCTGCGGTATGCCCTTCCAGCAGATCATTGACCAGCGCGATGCCGGCGCGATCGAGGTTGGCATAGGGCTCGTCGAGCAGCCAGAGTGTCGCCGGCAGCAGCAGCAATCGCGCCAGTGCGGCGCGCTTTTTCTGGCCGGCGGACAGTCGCCGCACTGGTTCGTTTTCGTAACCACGCAGGCCGATGCGCGCGAGCACGTCCTCGATGCTGGATGTCGCGCGCACACCATGCAGGCCGGCGGCAACGCGCAGGTTTTCATGCGGGCTGAGATCCGACTTGAGACCGAGCTGGTGACCGAGGAAAAGAATGTCGCCGGCGCAGCGGTCGCGTTGCAGTGGTTCGCCGCGCCAGCGCAGTTCGCCTTCACTGACATGCAGCAGGCCGGCCAGCATCCGCAACAATGTGGTCTTGCCGCTGCCGTTGTCGCCTTCGACCAGCACCAGTTCGCCCGCGTGCAGGCGGAAATCCAGTGGCGCGAACACCGGCTCGTCCTGACGCTGGAAACTCAGCGCTCGCGCTTCGAGCAGGGGCACGGCGGTGGCGGCGACGGTCATTGCCTCGATTGTCCGCAATGCCGATGGCGCTTGTCCATGCGGCGCGCTGCCGCTGCCTTAGTGATTCACCCAGCGCAGGCGGGGAAAACCGCCGTCGTCGCCGTGGACCCAGGCGAGTTGTTCGTAAAGCACGGCCAGTGCATCGAACCTCGCCATCTCCGGACCGATCGCGAAAAGGCTGGGTTCGCGCCATGCGCTGCCGACGCCGACGGCTGGAAGGATCGCGACAATCGATGGCGATGCTTTCAAGGCGGCAAGCAACTGCCGCTGCGCGATGCGGTTCGGTTGCAGGTTTCGCTGCAGGCCGTGCGGGTTCCATGCAGTGATGAAGCCCCACGGTTGCGAGTCGATCCGTTCGAGCAGTGCCGGCGGCAACGGCGCACCGATACGTATCGTCGTCCAGCCGCCGCACGGCAGTCGCACCCGATAGTCGGTGGCCGCGTAGGCCGCTGCAAAATCCTCAGTCACGCAAGGATGGCAACGGCGGCAGGTTCGATTTCAACGTCTGCACGGCAGCATCGAGATCCACACCGGCCACGTTCGCGGAACCCTTCAGCAAGTCCTTGAGCAAGGCATCCTGCGCACGTCCACGCTCCAGCGCATAGGCATAGGGGAGGTGGGTGAACGTGACCAGGCGGTAGCGCGCCATGTAATGCGTGGGTACGCGTTCAGCCAGCAGGGCACCCAGTTCGCGTCGTGCCAGGTAGTGCGGGTCGGCGACCGAATCGCGCATCTCGATGTAGTTTTCCAGTGCCATCGTGGCGATCGCATTGGCGTTGGGCTGGCGCATGCGCTGGAATTCGGCGAACACGTCGGCGCTGTCGTCGGGTGCGCCGGCGAGCAGGTTCGCCAGCGCCACGGTGTCCTCGAAGCCGCAGTTCATGCCCTGACCGTGGAACGGCACGATCGCGTGGGCGGCGTCGCCGATCAGCAGCGCGCGGCCGTCGATATGCCAGCGGTCGAGGTACAGCGTGGACAGCGTACCGACCGGGTTGGCGTCGTAGTCGCTGTCGAAATCCGGAATCAGCGGCAGCAGGTCCGCAAACTGCTCGCGGAAAAATCCCTGCGCGGCAATCGCATCGGGCAACGTCGCGAAGCTCGGCGCGGCCCCCTGTGCCGGCAGGAACAGCGTGACGGTGAAACTGCCTTCGGTGTTTGGCAGCGCGATGCACATGTAACCGCCGCGCGGCCAGATGTGCAGTGCATTCGGCTCCAGCGCGAATGGCTCGCGCCCGCCGCTTCGAGCCAGTATCTCTGCAGGGAGTTTGCCCGCGGGTGGGATTTCGAGCTCCTTGTAACCGTGGCCGAGCGACTCGATGCGCTCGCCGAGTGCAGTGTGCGCATTCATCGCGCGACGGACCGCGGAACCCGCGCCATCGGCGCCGATCAATATGCCGACCTGCAACTCGCGCTCCACGCCGGAGGCATCGGCCAGCAGGATGCATTGCCGGTCGAAATCCGCAGCGACCAGCGACTGGCCGAAATGGAACCGCACGCCGCTGGCTTCCGCCGCGTCCAGCAGCAGCATGTTCAAGCCGCCGCGCGACACCGACCAGATCACTTCGCTGTCGTCGATACCGTAACGCTGCAGCCCGGGTTCGCCGTTGAGCGGATGCACCATGCGGCCACGCATCATCACGGCGCGTTGCAGAACATCGTCGGCCAGCCCCGCTGTGCGCAGCGCATGCAGGCCGCGTTCGGCCAGTGCCAGATTGATCGAGCGGCCGCCGCCGAAACCGGCCAGTCGCGGATCGGGACGCTTCTCGTAGACATCGACGGCGAAGCCGCGCTGAGCCAGTTGCTGCGCCAGCAAAGCGCCGACCAGACCGCCGCCGATGAGTGTGATGGGTTGCTGCGCCATGTTGCGATCCGTGGAGGGAATCCGGCCACTGTTCCGCAAGCGACACCTGACTGCAATGCCGGTGCTGTCAGATACCCTCAGAAGCTCATGAAATATCCACCGTTCACCGGCAGGTTGGCGCCAGTGATGTAACCGGCATCGTCAGCAGCGAGAAACGCCACCGCGCGTGCGATGTCGGCCGGTGAGCCCAGCCGGCCGACCGGAATGCCGGCGACGATCTGCTCGCGGATTTCAGCGGAGACGGCGGCAACCATCGGGGTGTCGCAATAGCCCGGCGATACCGTGTTCACGGTGACGCCCTTGCGGGCGCACTCGCGCGCAAGGGCCATGCCGAATCCGTGCACGCCGGCCTTGGCGGCGGAGTAGTTGGTCTGGCCGAACTGGCCGGTCTGGCCGTTCACCGAGCTGATGTTGACGATGCGGCCGAAGC
>JBDTZX010000200.1:0-2963 GCA_040004895.1 Rhodanobacter sp.
GCGTGCATCAGTGCCGCCTGCTTGTTGTCCGCACCGGCGCCGTGACCGCCTTCGAGATTCTCGTAGAACCAGACATCCTTGTGGCCCATCGCCTGCATCTTTGCAGCCATCTTGCGCGCCTGCACCGGGCCGACGCGGTCGTCGCTGGTGGTGGTATAGAACAGTACCGGCGGATAGTGCTCGTCTTTTTTCACATTCTGGTACGGCGAAAACGTCCGGATGAATTTCCAGTCGTCGGTGTCCGGGTTGCCGTATTCGGCCATCCACGATGCGCCTGCGGAAAGATGGATATAGCGCTTCATGTCCAGCAGCGGCACTTCGCAGGCGATCGCACCAAACAGTTGCGGATAGATGGTCAGCATGTTGCCCATCAGCAGGCCACCGTTGCTGCCGCCTTCGGCACCGAGATGCTTCGCCGATGTCACGCCACGCCTGATCAGGTCTTCCGCCACGGCGGCAAAATCCTCATAGGCACGCGGACGGTTCGCCTTCAGCGCGTCCTGGTGCCATTGCGGACCGTACTCGCCGCCACCGCGGATGTTCGCGACCACGTACACGCCGCCTCGATCGAGCCACGCTCGTCCGACGCTGCCGCTGTAGAACGGCTGCAGCGAAACTTCGAAACCGCCGTAGCCATACAACAATGTGCGGTTGGAGCCATCGAGCTTCATGTCTTTCGGTGCGATCTCGAAGTAGGGCACGCGGGTGCCGTCCTTGGAGGCCACGAAGTGCTGGCTGACTTCGAATTTCGATGCATCAAAGAACGCCGGGCCCTGCTTCAGCGTCTCGGCCGGCACGCTGCCCAATACACCGCGCTGCAGCGTCGACGGGGTCAGGAAGCCGGTGACATCCAGCCAGTACTCATCGCTGTTGTCGGGATCGGTATCGCCGACGGTGACCGTGCTCATCGCGGGCGAGCCGGGCATCGCTTCGCGCTTCCAGTCGCCAGCGCTCGCGGACTGTTCCGGCGGGGTCAGCACTTCGAGTCGGCTCTTGACGTCGTCCATCACATCCAGGATCAGGTGATGCTGAGTCCAGTTGTAAGAGGCCAGTGAGGTGTGCGCGTCGGGTTTGAACAGCACGGTGAAGTGCGGCGTGCCGGCCATGAAGTCATCGAACTTCGTTGCCAGCAGCGCGCCGGCAGGATAGGTGGCGCTGGCAACGGTCCAGGCCGAACGCGTCTGCACCAGCAGCCATTCGCGATGGGCGTCGGCGCTGGCATCGGTCGGTACGTCGACGCGTGTCAGTTTGCCGGCACCGCGCAGGTACAGCTCACTGTGGAAGAAGTCTTTGGCGACCAAGACGAAGTCGCGCTCGAAACCCACCGTGCGGTCGTGCGATGCACCGACGGCGAGGTCGGTGGACTTGCCCTCGTATACCGTCGCCGCAGACGTCAACGGCGTGCCGCGCTTCCACTCCTTGACGATGCGCGGATAGCTCGACTCGGTCATCGACCCGGGGCCGAAATCGGTGCCGACGTAGATCGAGTTCTCGTCGATCCAGCTGGCTTCGGTCTTGGCGATCGGCAGATCGAAACCGCTCTTCACGAACGACTTGCCGGGAATGTCGAACTCGCGCACCGCCACGGCATCGCCGCCATCGGGCGACAGTGAAAGCAGGCAGCGATCGTATTTCGGCTTCAGGCACTGCGCACCCTTGAACACCCAGCGCTTGTTCTCGGCCTTGTTCAGAGCGTCGATGTCCAGCAGCGTCTCCCACGCTGGACTGGCCTTGCGGTATTCGGCCAGCGTGGTGCGGCGCCAGATGCCGCGGGGGTTGGCCTTGTCACGCCAGAAGTTGTAGAGGTAGTCGCCCATGCGGTTGACATCGGGAATGCGCGCGTCCGAGTCGAGCACCTCAAGGATGTTGTCGCGGGTTTTCACGAATTGGGCGTTGTCGACAAACTGTTTCGTCGTCACCGCGTTCTGCTTTTTTACCCAGTCCATCGAACGCGCGCCGCGGATGTCCTCCAGCCAGAGGTACGGGTCATCGGTGGTGGCGGCGTTCGTGGCCGCCTTGGTGGGAGGGTTGTTAATGGCGTCGACCTGATTCATGCCCGTCAGTGTGACGCCGAGTGCCAGCATCAGCCAGATGGATTTCATGGTGCCCCCAGAGGGAGATGGGTTGAAATAGGTTGATTGATGTGGCGGGTCGGCGATTCCGGCGCCAAGGCACCAAACGCCGACCACAGTGGATGGACAGGGATGCCTAGGCAACGTCGGTTGCTGCACGCGAGAACAGCGCGCAGGGAATGCCGACCAGCGTCATGTACACCGCGAGACAAGTCAGTATCCACTGAGGCGAACCGGCCCAAGGATGGGTGCGGGTCAGCAGCGGCACCATGATCTGGAAGATCGCCCCATACGCAATCGCCCCGTAGATGGCACCGCAGACAAACGGGCGGCGCCACAGCAGCGGGTGACGGCGCGCCATGACGTGATAGAGCGCCACTACCCCCCACAGCAAGTGCGCGTAGATGAATGCGCCCAGAAAAGCCGTGGCGATGCCGCCGGCATGCGCCGAAGCGCCGAGCACCCAGGTGGCAGGCCCCTGCAGGATCCTCGTTGCGGACACGCCGTCATGCGCCCAGTAGGCGATGGCGGCAAGCATGTCGAGAGCGGCCACGGTATAACCGCCGAGCAGCAGCCAGGGAATAGATATCTTGCGGTGATGGCTGAAAGTCAGTACGTCGGACATGGCGGCTCCAGGCGATGGCGGTGCGGGAGAATCATACGCCGAGAATCCGGGCGATGACTGCTTGTCAGGAACCTGGCTGACTGGTGTAACGGGCAAAAAAAATCCCGCCGAAGCGGGATTTCGTGTTCCACGGAACGCGGGATCTACAGCAGCGGAATCATCAGCAATGCCACGATGTTGATGATCTTGATCAGCGGGTTCACCGCTGGCCCGGCGGTGTCCTTGTACGGGTCGCCGACGGTATCGCCGGTGACCGCGGCCTTGTG
>JBDTZX010000113.1:0-2956 GCA_040004895.1 Rhodanobacter sp.
CATCAGCGCGTCGTAGTCGGCCTGCGGAATGCTCGGCGTGCGCGCCATGATCCAGGTGTAGTCGCGGGCATCGCGCGCCACGATGGTCTGGCTGTAGTCGTCCTTCAGGTACGCCACGATGTACTGCGCCTTGAGCGGCCAGAACACCTGCACGCCCCAGACGGCGTTGCCACTGTCCGGCTTCACGAAACCGGTGGAATGGATCACCTTGACCTTGCCGTCGAACGCGCCACTGCGAAAACGGAATCCGGTTTCGATACGCCCGTCCGGTTGCAGTGTGTAGGTTTCAATCGGGTTGTACGCATCCTTCTCGAAGCGGGTCGGGATGGTGGCGATCACATACCACTTGCCCATGAAGCGTGGAAGGTCGACGTGGGCAACCGGCTTGACCGGCGGCAGGCTGCTGGCGCAACCGGTGGTGCTTGCCAATACCAGCGCGCACGCCAGCACTACGGATTTGGACAGCTGCATGCTTGAACTCCAGCGGGATGGGAACGAGCTCGCGGGCGCGAGGTCAGGGCCGCACGAAGCGGTAGTGCGCCACCAGCCATTCCTGGCCATCGGCGTAGCCGAACAGTTCCGCGCATGACATCCAGAACATGCGCCAGCGCTGGAACCACAGTGGAGCCGCGTCCCCGTAGGCCCTGGTCAGCGTATCCATCACCGGACCGCGTCGTGCATCCTGCCGGGCCAGCCAGTGGTTGGCCGTGCGTTGATAGTGGGTGCCGTCGACATGCCATCGTTGCTCGATCTGCAGTTCGCGCTGGAACCAGAGCAGGGTGTCGGATGCCGGCATCAGCCCGCCGGTGAAGAAATGCCGGCCCATCCAGTTGTCGTCGCCATCGGTCTCGAACGGATACATCAGGGTCTTGTGCGCGAAGATGTGCACGAACAATTTTCCACCCGGGCGCAACCAGGTTGAAATGCGCTGGAGCAGGATCTCGTAGTTGCGCATGTGCTCGAACATCTCGATCGACACACAGCGATCGAAGCGGCTCGATTCGATCTCCAGCTGGTTCACATCCATGGTGATCACGCGCACGTTGCCGAAACCTCGTTGCCGGCACTGCTCCTCGATATGCCGACGCTGCTGCTGCGAATTGGAGACGGCGACGATGGTCGCGTTCGGATAGCGTTCGGCCATCCACAGCGTCAGCGATCCCCAGCCACAGCCGAGCTCCAGGATGTCCTGGCCGTCGGCCAGCTCCGCGCGCGTGCCATACAGCGCCAGCATCGCCTCTTCGGCCTGATCCAGCGATTCATCGCCGCGCGGGTAATAGCAGCCGGAATATTTCAGCCGCTTGCCCAGGCACTGTTCGAAGAACGCCGGCGGCAGCTCGTAGTGCTGTGCATTGGCCGCCTCGGTATGGATCGCCACCGGACTGTGGCGCAGCAGGTCGATGCGCTGGACAAAACGTGCGGCCTGCTGTTCCAGCCCGCCGGCCATTTCCTCGCGCAGGCGTTGTGCGCACAGTCGACGGATGCCCTGACGCAGCAACGCGTCCGGCAAGTGTCCGCGTTCGGCGAGACCGAGCAGGCCGCTGGCCGGTCGATCTTCCGGCGATTCGCAGATCGCATCGGCTGAGAGATTCATGGATCGGTCCTCTTGGGAAACCAGGGAAACAACATCGGCGTGCTGCGCTGGTAGGCGCGGTAGTCGTCGCCGCGCGTGCGCAGCGCCTGTTCTTCGGTGTATGGAATGCCGCTGACCCAGCGCAGGAACACATACATCACCAGCGGCCCGGACCAGGCCAGCCAGGCAACGGGCGAAGCGTGGGCGAGACAGACATAGGCGAACCAGTGGATCCATTCGAAGAAGTAGTTCGGATGGCGCGAGTACCGCCACATGCCTTCACGACAGGTGCGACCTTGGTTGATCGGGTCGGAGCGGAAACGCGCCAGCTGCGCGTCGGCGATCGCTTCACCGGTCACGCTGGCCAGCCAGATCGCGATCGCTGCGATGGTCCACGGCCCGAACCGCTCCGGACTGCGCGAGACGGCCAGGAATGGCAGCGCAAAGAACACGATCAGCCATGCCTGGAACTGGAAGAACAGGAAGAACTTCAGCTGGTCGCTGTTCCAATGCCTGCGCAGGTTCTGGTAACGGCCATCCTCCGGCTCGCCACGCACGCGCGTCCACAGATGGATGGCCAGACGCACACTCCACAATCCGCCAAGCACGGAAAGCGTGAGGCGCGGCGCACCGGCACCACTACCGAACACGGCGAACCAGATCGCTGCCACTCCCAGACCCGCGGACCACAGCACGTCGACGATGCCGGCGTTGTGACGCCGCCGCTGCCATTGCCAGCCGAACGTCATCACGACGGCGGCAAGCAGCCACAGGCCGGCGAGCTGGATCCATGGATTCATGACGACAACCCGCCCGGCATGCCTGGAGCCATGTCATTAGGGTGCGACCAGCGCCGCGCAAGCCATGCCAGCGCCGGTGTCGCCAGTGCCCAGCCCGCCGCCAGCCAAGCAAGTCCGCGCCATGTCGGCTCGGCGAGGGTCACGGCATGCCAGCCGCGCGAGGCACTCAGGTACGCCAGCGGTCCGCCGATCAGGCCGAGCAGGGCGGCGATGCGCGGTCGCGTCTGCAGGACGGCCAGTGACTGGGTGAAGGTCAGCGCGAAAGTCGCCCACAGTGCAAGTATCCAGGCTGGGGCCATCGTCGGGCTCGGCCATGCGGCCGCGTAGTTGCCCCAGCCGGAGCGCGCCATGACGCCGTCCAGCATGAAGCCCATGAGGATGGCCGTCGCCATCAGTGCAAGGTCGGCCTTGGGTTGCCTCGATAGCGCCAGCTGGACGCTTGCATACAGCAGCCAGCCCAGCACGCCAGGCCACACGTGCCCATGGCCTGCGCCGATCACGGCACTGAACCAGACGAGCTGATAGCCGACCAGGCTGATCCAGAATCTCATGCAGCCATCTCTCCACCGGCTGTCGTCGAGGA
>JBDTZX010000375.1:0-2949 GCA_040004895.1 Rhodanobacter sp.
GCAAACTGCAGGTCGGTCTCGCGATCACCCACCATCGCCGAATCCACGCGGCTCCAGCCGTCGTCGGCCAGGTAATGCCGCAACATGCCGATGCCCGGCTTGCGCGTGTCGCTGCCCTCGTGCGGAAAGCTGCGGTCGATCAGCACTTCGTGAAACCGAACACCTTGCGAGGCGAGAATGCGCAACAGCAGTTGGTGCGGCCCGATGAAATCCGTTTCGGGAAAGCTGTCCGTGCCCAAGCCGTCCTGGTTCGACACCATCACCAGTTCGTAGCCGGCGGCGATGAAACGTTGCAATGCCGCGATCACGCCCGGCAGCAGCGCCAGCTTTTCGTAACTGTCGATTTGTTCGTCGGCAGGCTCCTCGATCAGGCAGCCGTCGCGATCGACAAAGAGAATTCGGCGCCTGTTCATGCCGATCCTCCGGCAGCCCCGCGACCACGCATGATCTGACTTTTCAATACCGCCAGCACTTCTTCGTTTTCGGTCGGCGTGCCGATGGTGATGCGCAGCGCATCGCCCAGGTTCGTGTAGCGGCGAATGTCGCGCACCACGATGCCGGCGGCGAGCAGTTGCCGGTAGGCGGCAGCTGCATCGTCGAAGCGCACGGCAAGGAAATTCGCCTGCGATGGCAACACTTCGCGTACACCCGGCAGGCGGGCAAGCTGTTCGCGCATCAGCGCACGCTGTTCGCGCACGATCGCGATCCGCCCTCGTGCATTCGCCTGTCCCCAGCCGGAAAGTGCCAACAGAGCTGCATCCACGCATGGCGATGGCAGCGGATACGGCGGCAGGATGCGCCGAAGCATCGCGATCACCTCGGCACTGGCCAGCAGACTCCCGATCCGCGCACCAGCCAGGGCCCATGCCTTGGAAAGAGTACGCAACACCGCGAGGTGGTCGTGACGATCGATCAGATCGGCGACGCTGCCTGCCTCGGAGAATTCCACATAAGCCTCGTCCACCACCAGCAAGGCACGACCAGCAAGCGCCCCGAGCAGGCGCTCGATGCTCGCCCGAGGCACGTGCCGGCCGCTGGGATTGTTCGGTGTGCAGACAAACACCAGCTTCACCGCCGGGGTCAGCGCTGCCGCCACAGCATCCACGTCCAGCATGAAATCGGCGCTCAGCGGCAGCTCGATGACGGCCGCGCCCTGGATCCGGGCGCAGACCGAATACATGCCAAAGGTCGGCGGCTGGATCAGGATCGCGTCCTGGCCGGCACGGCAGAATGCGCGCACCAGCAGGTCGATCGCCTCGTCACTGCCACGCCCTACCAGCAATTGCTCCTGGCGCACGCTGTAGAGATCGGCCAGCGCCGCCAGCAATGCGGGTGGCTGCGGTTCGGGATAACGGTTGCAGCCATGTCCGGCATCGCCGGTCGGTGCCCATGCCGACTCGTTGGCGTTGAGAAAAATCTGTCCGCCGTCGGCTTCCATGCGTGCCGAAGAGTACGGCTGCATGGCGCGGATTTCCGCGCGCGCGAGATCCAGCACGCTCATGCCGATGGCTCCATCACAGTCGACTTTCGCCCGGCCTGATCCAGCGCGGCCAGGCGCACGGTCACCGCGCGCCGATGCGCTTCCAGCTGTTCCGCCGCAGCCAGCGTGGCAGTGCATGGCCCGATCTGGCGCAGGCCTTCGACGCTGACCTGCTGCACGGTGATCTGCTTCTGGAAACTGGCCACCGACACGCCGCTGTAGCTGCGTGCATGTCCATACGTCGGCAGCACGTGATTGCTCCCGCTGCAGTAGTCGCCTACCGATTCGGGGGTCCACGCACCGAGGAAGATCGAGCCTGCGCTTTCGACGCCGTCCAGCAGTGCCCGCGGATCGGTCACCTGAAGAATCAGATGTTCGGGCGCATAGCGGTTGCTGACCTCGACTGCCTGCGCCAGCGAGCCGACCGCGATCAGGCGACTGCGCGACAGCGACTGCGCGGCAATCCCGGCACGCGGAAGTTCGGCACACTGACGCGCGACTTCGAGCGCCACCCGGTCCAGCAGGCTGGTGGACGGACTCAGCAGGATCACCTGGGAATCCGGCCCGTGCTCGGCCTGCGACAACAGGTCGGCGGCGACGAACACCGCGCTGGCATCGGCATCGGCGATCACCAGCAGTTCCGACGGACCGGCCGGCATGTCGATGGCAGCACCGTCCGGATCGCCGGACACCTGCAACTTCGCTTCGGTGACCCACGCATTGCCGGGCCCGAAGAGTTTGTCGCAGCCGGGCACCGTTGCAGTGCCGTAAGCCATCGCCGCGATCGCCTGAGCGCCGCCCAGCTTGAACACCTTGTGCACGCCGGTGAGTCGCGCGACATACAGCACCGCCTCATCGCAGTGCCCGTCGGCACGCGCCGGCGAACACATCACCACCTCGCGGCAACCGGCAATCTGCGCGGGAAGGCCAAGCATCAGCGCGGTTGACGGCAATGGCGCCGTGCCTGCCGGCACATACAGGCCCACGCGATTGATCGGCCGCAGCATCCGCTCCACACGCACGCCTGGCGCAGTATCCACGGCAACCGGTTGCGGCGCGCTGGCACGATGAAAGGCCTCGATGCGTCCTGCCGCTTCATGGATCGCCGCCTTCAGGCCCGGATCCAGCGTCGCTTCGGCGGCAACGAATTCGGCATCGTCGACTTCGATTGCCTGCAGTGCGCAACGGTCGTATTTCGCGCTGAGTTCGCGCAGCGCCGCATCGCCGCGATCGCGCACCGCCGCAATGATCTGTTCCACGCCGCTGCGCAATTCGGTCGCGCGCGACTGCGCGGGACGCGCCAGTGCTTCGCGCCTGCCCGTTTCGTCCAGCGCATTCCAGTCGAGACGTTTCATGCGAGCCCGTTCTTCATGCGAGCATTTTCTCCACCGGCAGCACGAACATCTCGCGCGCGCCGGCCTTCTTGATTTCCTCCAGCTGGCGCCAGCTCACCTCGCCGGCGCACAGCG
>JBDTZX010000347.1:0-2945 GCA_040004895.1 Rhodanobacter sp.
ACCGCCGCCGGCGTGTTCACCGATCTGCTGCGTGTCGCCGAATCACTCGAGGCACACGCATGAATACCTTGTTGATGGAACCCGAAATGTCGCTATCCCGTCGTCCCAGGCCACAGCAAGTCGCCTGCGCCTTCGCCCCGGCCAGCGTCGGCAATGTTGGCGTGGGCTTCGACCTGCTCGGTCACAGCGTCACCGGCGCGGGCGACCGTGCCGAAGTGCGTCGGATCAACGAGCCGGTGGTGCGTATCGCGGCGATCCATGGCTGTGTCACCGACCTGCCGATGGACCCGCGCCAGAACACCGCCGGCGTCGCCTTGATGGCTCTGCGCAAGGCACTCGGCCTGCAGCATGGTTTCGAATTGATCTTGAACAAGGGCATCGCGCTGGGCTCGGGGATGGGCGGCTCGGCCGCGTCGTGCGTGGCTGCGCTGGTGGCGGCGAACGCGCTGCTGCCACAGGCGCTGCCGCGTGAGTCGCTGTACGGATTTGCGCTGGACGGCGAAGCGGTGGCCAGCGGCAGCCGGCACGGCGACAACCTCGGCGCGATGCTGCTCGGTGGTCTGGTGCTGGCCACGCATGATCGATTGCTGCGCATCGAGGTGCCGGCGCCATGGCATTGCGCGCTGGTCCATCCGCACGTGGTGCTGGAAACCCGCAAGGCACGCGCGGCGCTGGCCGGACACTATGAACTGGGCGAGTTCGTGGCGCAGAGTTCGAACCTCGCGCTGGTGCTGGCTGGCTGCTGGCATGGCGACGCGGCGCTGGTGCGCGAAGGCCTGAAGGACGTGCTGGTGGAACCGCGACGCGCACCGTTGATCCCGAATTTCGCCAGGGTGAAACAGGCCGCGCTCGATCATCGCGCCATGGGCGCCAGCATTTCCGGTGCCGGCCCCAGCGTGTTCGGCTGGTACGAAAACCGCGACGATGCGCAAGCGGCGACGCTGGCGATGCAGGCGGCATTTGCCGACGCAGGGCTCGACAGTGACGCACGCGTATCGCCGATCGACGGACCCGCGGCGGCGCTGATTTCATCGCTCGAGGCCGATGCATGAGTGGCGCCGATACGCTGCGTTACCGCAGCACCCGGAGCGTCGCACCCAGCGTGGCGATCAGCGAGGCGATCGCCGCGGGTCTGGCACCGGACGGCGGCCTGTATGTGCCGGAGGCTTTGCCACGCATGGATCCGGCCGGGTTCGATCCGCATGGCTCGCTCGCCGATACTGCCGCCACCTTGCTGGCGCCGTTCTTCGCCGGCGATGTGCTGGGCGGCGAACTGCCCGCAATCTGCGCCGAAGCATTCACCTTCGATGCGCCGTTGCGCGCGTTGCCTGCACATCCGGGCACGTTGATGCTCGAGCTTTTTCATGGCCCGACCTCCGCATTCAAGGATTTCGGCGCGCGTTTCCTCGCCGCCTGTCTGCAACGACTGTCACGAAAAAATGCACAGGACCTGACCATCCTGGTGGCGACCTCCGGCGATACCGGTGCGGCGGTCGCCGCCGCGTTCCATCGCCAGCCAGGAGTGCGCGTTGTCATCCTCTATCCGGACGGCAAGGTGTCGCCGCGACAGGCGCATCAGCTGGGTTGCTTCGGCGACAACATCCATGCGCTGCGTGTGGCCGGTCGTTTCGACGACTGCCAACGCATGGTGAAAGCCGCGCTCAACAACGCGACGCTGCAGGCAGAGATACCGCTGTCGTCGGCCAACAGCATCAGCCTGGGCCGTCTGCTGCCGCAGATGAGCTACTACGCGCATACCGCGCTGTGCTTCTGGCGCGAGCACGGCACGCCGCTGAACTTCATCGTGCCCACAGGCAACCTCGGCAACGCCGTTGCCTGTCTGTGGACGCGTGCAATGGGACTGCCGATCGGCGAGGTGCGGCTTGCCTGCAATGCCAACGCCACCCTGCCCGACTATTTCGCCGGCGCCGACTACGCACCGCGCGAAGCCGTCGCCACGCTGGCCAATGCGATGGACGTGGGCGCACCGAGCAACTTCGAACGACTGCGCTGGACCGTTCCGGATGAAGCGCAGCTGCGCGCCTTGTTGCATGCGCGCAGCGTCGCCGATGCGACGATCCGCCGAACCATTGCAGCCCACGCGCACGATCACGCAGAGGTGCTGTGCCCGCATACCGCAACCGCCATGCATCTGCTCGACGTCTTGCGCGACGAAAGCGACCAGCGCAACTGGGCCGTTGTCGCCACTGCGCATCCGGCCAAGTTCGAGAGTGTGGTGGAGCCTCTGCTCGGGCGATCGGTCGAGGTACCCGCCGCGCTGGCGGACATGCTGCAACGACCCGCCACGGCCGAGCCTCTGCAGGCCACCGACGACGCGCTGCGAGACTGGCTGCTGCGTCACGCTGCCGGGTGAGTAACCGCTGTCCGTCGGCCGCGTGAAATCCGGAGGGTCAGCCCAGCGCTTCCAGAATTTCGGCGGTCGAGCGTACCCGGCCCAGCCGCGGGAAGATGATTTCCACCGCGAACCGGTGCTGCTCGGCATTCGAGGCGCTGATCGCGTCTTCAGCCAGGATCACCGCATAGTTGTGCTCATATGCGGCCCGCGCGGTGGACTCCACGCCGATATTGGTGGAGATGCCGCCCAGCACGATCTGCGTGATGCCGCGTCGACGCAGCTGCAGATCCAGTTCGGTCCCGTGAAACGCACCCCACTGGCGCTTGATGATGTGGATGTCGCTCTTGGTTTCGCCCAGTTCGTCGGCAAGCTCCAGCCAGTTGTCCGGCAAGACCCTGGCCGGTGACGGCTGATCCACCGGCTGCCTGAGCGCGTCGGCAAAGTCGTCCGCGAAGCCCACCCGCACCAGCACCACCGGGGCACCGATCTCACGGAAACGTGCGGCCAGAGCACCCGCGCGTGCGCACACGTCGGCCGCGCTGTGCGGACCGCCGGCATAGCTTGCGATTCCCTTCTGCAGGTCGATGAG
>JBDTZX010000076.1:0-2944 GCA_040004895.1 Rhodanobacter sp.
GCCAGCTTCAGCTTGGTGCCGACGCCGTCGGTACCGGACACCAGCACCGGCTCGCGGTATTTGCCGGAGAGATCGAACAGCCCGCCGAAGCCGCCGAGTCCGCCCATCACCTCGGGCCGGAAGGTGCGCCTGACCAGCGGCTTGATCCGTTCGACCACGGCGTTGCCGGCATCGATGTCGACGCCGGCGGCGCGGTAGGTAAGGGGGTCAGACATGGCGGAAACCGGCGTGGGCGAAACGCAAAAGTTTAGCAGCAGTAGGTGGCCGCCGGCCGTGCCGACCACGCTTCGATGGACGCTGGGGACGCGATTGGGCAGACTTCCCGCAGCTTCCCCATGATCTCCACGCCTTATGCGCCTGCCACGCCTGCTGCTTGCCGTTCTGTTGCTGGGTTTCGTCGCACTGCCTTCGGTGCATGCGCAGGTCCAGGCATCGGGTTCGCCGTACTCGGTCACCGTGCCGGTGGTCGATACCAGCGATGCCCAGCGTGATCAGGCGTTCACCACCGCGCTGGGCCAGGTGCTGGCGCGCGTGGCCGGTGGCCAGGATCTGCGCGGCAACGGCGGTTACGCCGATGCGCTCAAGAACGCCGGGTCGATCGTGCAGAAATTCCAGTACCAGCGCGCGGCCACCGGCATGACCCTGGCGGTGGACTTCGAGCCGGGCTCGGTGCGTCGATTGATCGCCAAGCTGGGCGTGGCCAGTGTGGGCATCAAGCCACCGGTGCTGCTGCTGGTGCAGGGCGCGGACGGCAAGCTTTTCGACCAGACCGCCTTGACCGGGCTAGCGGCAGCGGCAGCGGCGCGCGGCACCAACGTGGCGTACCCCGATGCGGACAATCCACCGGATGCGTCCAAGGCATCCAGTGCCGATCCGGCCACGCTGGCGGCGATCAACCAGCAATACCATACCGGCCTGGTGCTGGCGGGTCGGCTGCATCCGGGCGGGGCCGACTGGACCCTGATCTCCGGTGGCCAGCCGCAGCACTGGAGTACCCAGGGCGCCACCGAGGATGCCGTACTCGGCGACGCCGGCAGCGGCCTGGTCGACCGCATCGGCAAACAACTCAACGTGATCGGCAGCGGTACCAGCGAAGGCAAGCTGTGGGTCAGCGGGCTGAACTCGGCGATGGACTACGCGTATCTGCTGGCTACCCTGCGTGCCGATCCGACCGTCCAGCAGGTGACCACGCTGGGCGCGCAGAACGACAGCGTGGTGCTCGACGTCAAGGCGTCACTGCCGATCAGCGGGCTGGCTGCGAACCTCGCCGCGGGTGGACGTCTGCTGCTGCAGAACGAACCGCATCAGGGTGCCGACGTCAGCCTGCGCTGGCTGCATTGATGCGCTTCCTGCGGGGGCTTGCGCACTTTCCTGTATCGACCGCACATGGAGTGATCACGTGAATCACGACAGCTCACGTCGCTGGCAACTGCTGGCCATCGCGGTGGTACTTGTTTTCCTGATCTGGCTGCTGGCGCCGGTGCTGATGCCATTCGCGGTCGCCGCCATGCTGGCCTACTTTGGCGATCCGCTGGCCGACCGGCTCGAGCGCGTCGGGTTGAGTCGCAACTGGGCCGCGGCGCTGGTGTTCCTGCTGCTGCTGTTGGCCTTTGTCGGCATCCTGCTGTTGCTGGTGCCGCTGATCTCGCGCCAGATCGAAAACCTGATCGACAACCTGCCGCGCTACGGCGAATGGGCAAAGGACACGGCGTGGCCCTGGCTGCAGGCGAAACTGCATCTGGATCCGCGGATGTTCGACAGCGATCGCCTGCTGGCCGAGCTCAAGGCGCACATGGGTTCGATCGGCGGCGTTGCCGGGGTGGTGATCGGCAAGGTCTCGCGTTCCGGGCTCGGCATCGTGTTGTGGCTGACCAACCTGGTGCTGATCCCGGTGGTGGCGTTCTACCTTTTGCGCGACTGGGACCGGCTGGTGGCGACGATCGACGGCATGCTGCCACGCTCGATCCAGCCAACCGTCGCCCATCTCGCCCGCGAATCGGATCTGGTGCTGGGTGCGTTCGTGCGCGGCCAGCTGCTGGTGATGCTGGCGCTGGGCATCTTCTACGGCGCGGGTCTGTCGCTGGTCGGTCTGTCGGTGGGCCTGCTGATCGGCCTGGTCGCCGGGCTGCTCAGTTTCGTGCCGTACCTCGGTTTCATCGTCGGCTTCGGCGGCGCCCTGATCGCGGTGCTGGTGCAGTACGGCGACTGGACCCATCTGCTGATGGTCTGTGGCGTGTTCGTGGTCGGTCAGTTGCTGGAAGGCTACGTGCTGGTGCCCAAGCTGGTCGGTGACAAGATCGGTCTGCATCCGGTGGCAGTGATTTTCGCTGTACTGGCTGGTGGCGAGCTGTTCGGCTTCCTCGGCGTGCTGCTGGCACTGCCGGCGGCGTCGGTGATCATGGTGCTGCTGCGCTATCTGGTCGAACGCTACCGGATGAGCGATCTCTATACCGAAGAGGGCGAAGATGATCCGGTCATCGCGGAAATCGACGTCACGGTTCACGCCGATGGTGATGTCGAAACGGACACCGTGGCCGCAGCGCCCAAGGCCGAATCCGCTCCGCCATGATCCCGCAGTTGCCGCTTGCGCTGCGCTGGCCGCGTCGGCAGCGCTTTGAACATTTCCATGCCGGCGCCAACGCCGCCGCGCTCGCCGCCGTGCAAGCGCTGGCGAACGATGCGGCTGCGCCGTGGGTTTACCTGCACGGTGCCGGCGGCAGCGGCCGCAGCCATCTGCTGATCGCCGCATGTCAGGCGGCGAGTGCCGAAGGACGACGCGCGCAATACCTGCCGCTGGCCAGCCTGGACGATGTCGCTGCCGTATTGCGCGGCGTTGCCGGCAGCGAGTTGCTGGCACTCGATGACCTTGGCACCATTGCCGGCGACGGCGAGGCGGAGCACGCGCTGTTCGATCTCTACAATCGTGCCCGCGCCGAAGGCAGCG
>JBDTZX010000546.1:0-9867 GCA_040004895.1 Rhodanobacter sp.
GCGCCCCAGTTCTCCATCGCGCTGAAGAACTGGCTGCTGCCGGGCGAGGCGATGTTGTCCAGCTTGGGCAGCGGATACGGCACGCCGAAATAGTTGTTGTATTCGTGCAGCACGGCCTTGGCCGAGTCCAGCGTGAACTGCGCCTGCGAGGTCTTGCCCTTCTGCGTGATCACGCCGATCTCGGTGCCGTCGGACATGGTGGTGGCGCGATCGAACTCGCCCAGTCCGAAGAACAGCAGGTAGGTGGACATCTTCGGCGACGGCTGAAAGCGCACCCGGGTCATGCCGTTGCCGAGGTCGGTCTTCGATGCCGCCGGCATGTTGTTCACCGCCATCTCGCCACTCGGCACGGTGACTTCGAGATTGAAGGTGGCTTTGTACGCCGGCTCATCCCAGGACGGGATGAAGCGACGCGCATCGGAATTCTCGAACTGCGTATAGAGCGCGCGCTTCTTGCCGCCCTTGGTGTCGTAGTCGATCGCAAACAGGCCGTTGGCCTGGGTCTCGATCTTGCCGGTGTAAACCATCGCCAGCTTGTAGCTGCCGGCGGGAATCGACTTGGCGAAGGTGAAGGTCGCCGTCTGCGCCTTCGCATCCACCTCGACCTTCGGTGCGGCGAACGCCGGCTTGCCGCCGGTCGGTGTGAGCTGCACCGACGAGAACGTCATGTTGATCGCGTTGAGCGTGATGCTGCTGGTCGGCTTCAGCACATCGATGGTCACCGTGACCTTGCCGTCGAAGTTCATCGACTGCGCATGCGGAACCACGGCGACGTCGTAGTGGGTCGGCACCACGCCGCGCGGCAGCTGGGTGGTGGCGGTTACCGCGGGCGCCGCGGACGGCATGCCCGCAGCGGCGGGGACGGCGAAGCTGGCAATCGCCACGGCGATGGCGGAAAACAGATAGTTGCGCATGGACATTCCCTCGAAATGAATCAGCCCCGCGGCGACACCCCGTCGGGTGTGTTGCCGCAGGCAAGAAGAACAACAAAAACCGTACTGCAGCCACCGCGCAAATGCGCGAATCGCCGCCCCCAATCGCGATAGTGAAGCCGAACACACCAGCTCGGACACGGCCGGAAGTCATGGCTTGGACGTGCAAACCTGCGATCAGCGGACAATCGGGCATTTCCCTTACACAACGTCGGCGCTGTTTCGCACCCGGCAACCGCCGCTTCGTCGCGCCATCGTCGGGTCCGTCGCGACGGCCTCATGTCGCAGCCATGCCTCGCTATGCTCTGCAACACCTTCCACCATCGGCCCAATGTCGTGATCAACAGTTCCTTCTTCATTGTCCGCATCGTGCTGGCCTGGCTGCTCGCCTTCATCCTGGCTGGGCTGCTGTGGAGCGGCGTATTCCATGGACACAACCCCGCACCGCTGTTTCTGGTTGGCTGCGTGGTCATGGTATTCGTGATCACCGGTGCGTTCTCGCACATGCGCCGGGTCAGGCTGATCGCCGGGCACCTGGACAGCAGCGCCCTGTCGAATCGCCAGCGCCGCCAGATCGAGATTCCGTTCGAGGCGGGCGAGGCCTTCGACCTGCTCGACGCGGCGATCCGCGAACTGCCACGCAGCGAGGAAGTCGAAAGCGCACGCGACAGCCTGCAGATCCGGGCCAGAGTGAAGCGACCGGCGGCCTATGGCCGCAGTGCCGTCGGCCCCGCCAAACCGCTCGGCCGCATGCGCAATCAGATCTTGGCCACAGTCACGCCCGGCGACGGCAGCGGCAGCGTCACCCTGATCTGCGAACCGGAAAGCGGCGCATGGAGCGACTGGTTCCGTGTCGACGACGGCACCAACCTGGAGAACGCCGAGGCGATCACCCGCGCGATCACCCGCCGCGTCGCCGAACGTCGTCGCAGCGAGCAGCAAGCGAACGCGCAGACCGCCACCGAAAAGGAACTCACCGTGGCCCGGCTCAGCCTGCTGCATGCCCAGGTCGAGCCGCATTTTCTGTACAACACGCTGGCCAGCGCGCAGTACCTGACGCGCAGCAATCCCGCGCAGGCCGATGAGATGCTCGGGCACCTGATCGCCTACCTGCGTCATTCGCTGCCCAGTGCCGATGACACCGTGTCGACCCTCGGCGACGAACTCGAACGGGCGCGCGCCTATCTGGAAATCCTGAAGATCCGGATGGGTGCGCGACTCGGCCTGCAACTCGACGTGCCCGAAACGCTGCGCTCGACGCCGCTGCCGCCGATGATGCTGCAGACGCTGGTGGAGAATGCGATCAAGCACGGGCTGGAACCCAAGCCGGCGGGCGGCACCGTGTGGATTCTCGCGCGTCGCGACGGCGATACGATCTCGATCACCGTGGCGGATGATGGCCAAGGCTTCAGCCATGACGTGGGCGGTACCGGCATCGGCCTGAAGAATGTGCGCGAGCGCCTGCATCTGATCTACGGCGGCCAGGCTTCGCTGGCGGTGGTGGCGAATGTGCCAGTGGGTGTGGCCGCGACGATCACCGTGCCGGTCACCTGCATCGGCGGAGGCGTGCCGTGATCCGTGCCGTCATTGCCGAAGACGAAGCATTGTTGCGCAGCGCGCTGGGAAGGCTGCTGGCCGAAACCTGGCCCGAACTCGACGTGATCGCCGAGTGCGAGGACGGCGCCAGCGCGCTGGAAGCGATTGCCGACTACCAGCCCGACGTGGCCTTTCTGGACATCCGCATGCCGGGCCTGTCCGGGCTGGAAGTGGCTGCCGCCGCGATCGAATGCAGCCCGGCCACCCGCATCGTGTTTACCACCGCCTACGACCAGTACGCCATTGACGCGTTCGAACGCGGTGCTGTCGACTACCTGCTCAAGCCGATTGCACCGGAGCGGCTCGCCGCCACCGTGCAGCGGCTCAAGGCACGTGCCGTCCCTGCCACCGCCAGCGCCGACCTGGCGCGGCTGCTGCGCGAGTTGACGCAGGCCGCCATACCCACCGGCGTCACGCCACTGACCTGGATCACCGCCAGCACCGGTCGCGAGACACGGCTGATCATGATCGATGACGTCATCTATTTCCGTGCCGACAACAAGTACACGGTGGCCATGACGGCCGACGGCGAAGCGATCCTGCGCAAGCCGATCCGCGAGCTGCTCGAGGTGCTCGACCCGGCGAATTTCAAGCAGATCCACCGCTCCACCATCGTCAACCTGAAATCGATCGCTGCAGTGATCCGCGACGACAGCGGCAAGGGCACGCTGCGGCTCCGGCAGCGGCCGGAAACGCTGACCGTCAGCCAGCCCTTCATGACGCTGTTTCGCAACATGTAGCGCTGATCACTGCATCGAACCCCGGAGACATGCCATGCACAAGCTCATCGTCCTGCTCTACTTTTTCCTCTCGCTCGCCGGCTGCGATCACCCCGGCCGAACCATCGTGATGCGCAGCAGTACCGACGGCATCGATCTCCTCTACAGCCGCGTCACGGTGTTCGGAAGCACGTCCACATTCGAATGCATCCAAAGCCGCAGCGGCCGTTGCCACTACGGCGTATTCGAGCACGACTGCACGTCGATGCCGGGCTGCAAGGCACCGTCGCAACAGTTCGCACTGGACGTGGATCGCAAGCAGAGGCTGATCGACCTGCCAGCGGATTTCGAACTTTGCGTGAGTGCCGATGCCGGCGCGATGAGCTCCGACTGCCTGCGTCCCGGAGCGAAGGTTGGCGAGGCGCTGGCTTCAACCTCGAACAGAAGGTGATTCCGGCGATCCACCGACCACGGCGATGCTCAATTCCGCGATGTCTCGGTTGGAAAGAACGTCCAAGGTCTGGCCGTGCTGCCGTGGCGCAGCAGTCGACAGCGTGTTCACTCCGTGCAGCGCAGGATCGGGGCAACGGTGCCATCGGTGTGCCGCATTCGATCCGTCCCGGAGCAAGTCATGGCAAAGAAATCCAGTTCGTCCCCGAAAGCCCACGCTCGCAAGTCGGGTCCCAAACCTGGGCAGGAGGGCCGCGGCCATGGTGACGAACTGCAGCAACGGGCCGGCGGCAGCCATCCGCCTCTGACCACCAACCAGGGCACGGCGCTCGCCGACAACCAGAACTCGCTGCGCAGCAGCGAACGCGGCCCGACCCTGCTGGAGGACTTCATCCTCCGCGAGAAGATCACCCACTTCGACCACGAGCGAATTCCCGAGCGCATCGTGCATGCGCGCGGTTCCGCCGCGCACGGATTCTTCGAGCTGACCAAATCGCTGAAGAAATACACCACCGCGCGCGTGCTCACCGAGGTGGGCGAGCGCACGCCGCTGTTCACGCGTATCTCCACCGTCGCCGGTGGCGCCGGCTCCATCGACACGCCACGCGACGTACGCGGCTTCGCAGTGAAGCTCTATACCAAGGAAGGCAACTGGGATCTGGTCGGCAACAACATCCCGGTATTCTTCATCCAGGATGCGATGAAGTTTCCCGACCTGGTCCACGCGGTGAAGATGGAACCGGACCGCGGCTTTCCGCAGGCCGGCAGTGCGCACGACACGTTCTGGGATTTCATTTCGCTCACACCCGAAGCGATGCACATGATCATGTGGGCGATGAGCGACCGCGCGATTCCACGTTCGCTGCGGATGATCGAAGGCTTCGGCATCCACAGCTTCCGGCTGCTGGATGCGGACGGAAAATCGACTTTCGTGAAATTCCACTGGCGCCCGAAGCTCGGTCTGCAGTCGCATGTATGGGATGAGGCAGTGAAGATCGCCGGTGCCGATCCGGACTTCCATCGTCGCGACCTGTTCGAGGCGATCCAGTCCGGCAACTACCCGGAGTGGGAACTCTCGGTGCAGCTGTTCACGCAGCAGGAAGCGGACCGCTTCCCGTTCGACCATCTCGACCCGACCAAACTGATTCCCGAGGAACTGGTGCCGCTCACCGTGATCGGCCGCATGGTGCTGAACCGCTGGCCGGACAACTTCTTCGCCGAAACCGAACAGGTCGCGTTCTGCCCGTCGCACGTGGTGCCGGGCATCGACTTCTCCAACGATCCGCTGTTGCAGGGTCGTCTGTTTTCGTACCTCGACACGCAGCTTTCGCGGCTCGGTTCGCCGAACTTCCACCAGCTGCCGATCAATGCGCCGAAGTGCCCGTTCGCCAATCAGCAGCGCGACGGCCACATGCAGATGCAGGTGCCGAAAGGCCGCGTGGCCTACGAGCCGAGTTCGCTCGATCCGGCCTCCGCGCGCGCATCGACGAGCGGTTTCCACAGCTTCGCCGAACCGGCCGTCGACGGCAGCAAGAGCCGCATCCGCGCCGAGAGCTTCGCCGACCATTACAGCCAGGCGCGCCAGTTCTTCCGCAGCCAGACGAAGCCGGAGCAGGCGCACATGGCCTCGGCGCTGGTATTCGAATTATCCAAGGTGGAAACGCCGCACGTGCGCGAAGCGATCGTCGGCCACCTGCGCAACATCGAGGAAGATCTCGCGCGTCGCGTCGCCGACGGCCTTGGCATGACAAAACTGCCGCCGGCACAGGCGAAAGCCGTGGCCGCGAAGGATCAACCCAACTCCCCTGCCCTGCAGATCATCGGCAAGATGAAGGACACGCTGAAAGGTCGCGCCGTCGGTATCCTGATCCACGACGGCTCCGACGCCGCCACGATCAAGGCTTTGCGGAAGGCCGCAGAGGCTGCAGGCGCTACTGTCAAGATCGTCTCGCTCAAACTCGGCGGTGCCAAACTCGGCGACGGCAAGCAGCAGGCAGCGGACGGCCAGCTCGCCGGCACGCCATCGCTGGTGTTCGATGCTGTCGCCGTCGTGTTGTCAGACGTCGCCGGCAAGCTGCTGTCCAGGGAAGCCGCCGCAGTGGATTTTGTGCGCGACGCGTTTGGCCATCTGAAGGCCATCGCCGCCGACGCGGGAGCGCAGGCCGTACTGAAAGCCGGCGGCATCAGCAAGGATGCCGGCGTGGTCGATGCCGGTGACACCGCGGGATTCATCCGCGCGGCAAAGACGCGTCAATGGGCGCGCGAGCCGAAAGTGCGCACGCTTGCGTAAGCGCGGGGCGGCCGCGACGTGCCTAACCGGGCGTCGCGTCCACCGGTACCGCGAGGCTGCGTTTGAGTGTGCCCAGCGCAACGCGTGTTTGGAAACGTTTCACGTTGGCGTTGTCGGACATCAGCCGCTGCATCAGCGCGTCGTAGTCGCCGACATCGCGCGCGCTGATCACCAGCACGTAGTCGCCATCGCCGGTCACGTACCACGCCAGCTGGATCGCCGGCTCGCGCGTGATCCATTGCGCCAGGCTGGCCAGCAGTTCGGGACGTTCGCGTTCCACTTCGAGATCTGCGATCACGGTGAGCCGCTGATCCACGCTGCGCGGGTCGATCACGGCCACCTCCGCCACGATGACGCCGTCCTCGCGCAGGCGCGCCATGCGTCGCTGCACCGCCGACGCGGACAAGCCGATGTCTGCGCCGATCAACTCGGCGGAGCGGCGCGCGTCGCGTTGCACAATGGCCAGAATGCGGCGATCGAAAGTATCTAGTTCGGCGGGCATGGTTCGCGAATACCTCGTGGTACGGGGAGAAAACCTGTTTTGCCGACGCATAACGCGGCCACGCGGCGCGACGGCAACTTAGCATAGCGGTCACTCTCCCTGTCGCCGCGAGTTGCCCGCATGCACAGCGTTACCCGTATCGAAGAAATTCTCGGTGCAGCGCGCCACATCGACCCGGTGTTTCTGGACTCTCCGTTGCTGACCAGCGAAGCGCTCGACGCGGCGCTCGGCTGCCAGCTGATCGCCAAGAACGAAACCGCCAACCCGATCGGCTCGTTCAAGGGCCGCGGCACCGAACTCTTCGCCGCGCTGGCGATGCACGCTGGAGAAACCGTGGTGTGCGCATCCGCCGGCAACTTCGGCCAGGGCATGGCGCGCGCGACCACGCGACGCGGACAGACCTGCATCGTGTTCGCCGCGCAGACCGCCAACCCCGTCAAGCTGGAGGCGATGCGCCGGCTGGGCGCGGACGTGCGCTTGGCCGGCGCGGATTTCGATGCAGCGAAAGACGCCGCACGACGCCACGCCGATGCTCTCGGCCTGCGCTTCATCGAGGACGGCATCGAGCCCGCGCTCGCCGACGGTGCGGGCACCATCGCGCTGGAACTGATGGTCTCGACACAAGCGGCATCGACACCCATCGATACCATCGTGGTACAGGTCGGCAACGGTTCGCTGCTGGCTGGTGTTGGTACCGCGATACGACACATGGCGCCGCATGCGCAGATCATCGCGGTGGTGGCGGCCGCCGCGCCATCGATGAAGCTCTCGATCGAAACGGGGCGCGCCATCGCAACCAGCAGCGCCGACACCATCGCGGACGGTATTGCCGTTCGCGTACCGATCGCTTCGACGCTGGCGCATCTGCGCGCGTGCTGCGACGACGTGGTGGCGGTTTCAGAACGGCGCATTTTCGAGGCGATGCGGCTGGTGCACCGGCATCTGGGCATGGCCGTGGAGCCCTCCGGCGCCGTCGGCGTGGCTGCGGTGCTCGATGATCCCGCCCGCTTTGCAGGTCGCCGCGTGGCGACGTTGCTGTGCGGTAGCAATCTTTCCGCACCGATGCGCGTGCGCCTGACCGCTTCCTGATCACCAGACTCTCATGGACCACGCATCGATGAAGCTGCTCTATCAAACCCACTCGCCGTATGCGCGCAAGGTGCTGGTCGCCGCGCATGAGACAGGCCTGCAGCATCGGCTGCAGGTGATCCATCACGACACCAGCCCGACCCTGCGCAACGACGAAGTGTTTGCGCTCAACCCACTCGGCAAGGTGCCAGTACTGGTCGTCGATGACACGCTGGTGCTGTTCGACTCCAGCGTGATCTGTGAGTACCTCGATACGCTGCATGCGACTACACCGCTGATTCCCCGCGACCCGCATGCGCGCCTGCTCGCACTGCGCAGGCAGGCACTGGCCACCGGCATGGCCGATGCCGGGATCGCCGCGCGCTGGGAAGCGGAGCGACGGCCCGAGTCATTGCGCTGGCCATCGATGCTGCAGGGTCAGCTGGAAAAAATCGCCGCGGCCTGCGACGTACTCGAACGGGAGATCGGCGAGCAGTCTTGCATCAACGATGCTCTCGACATCGGCGATATCGCCGCCGCCGCCACCCTGAGCTGGATCGACTTCCGCAACGTCTACGACTTCGCAACCGGGCGACCGCATTTGGCGGCTTGGTACGAACGTTTCAGCACGCGGCCATCGATGCGGGCCACCACGCTCGCGGGCGACACGCACGACTGAGCGGCATTGCTCCCGCTTCACCTTTCTCTCGCTTCACGGATGTCCCATGAGCTTGTGGACCGATCTGCTATGGCTGCACGGACACCGGGTCGAAGGACGTCGCACCTTGCGATGGGCGGCGACGATGCCAACTCCGCCACCACTCGCACGGCCTTCATCAGAACGCCTGCCGGTCCATGAATCGCATCTGCTGCTGCCACTGAAACCGTTGAGGCTGCGGCTTTGCATGGGCATCGGCGATGGCTCGCTGCACACGCAGTGACGACTCGGGGACGCCGCGCCACAACGGAGATCGGTCCGCTGTCAACGCAATCTGCCATGCATCGTTTCTTGTTCCGGCGACCCACTCACCCGGAGGAAACACGTCATGAATACAGTTACGACGACACGCGCCTCGACCATCCGCTTCGCCCTGCTTGGTCTGCTCGCATGTTCCACATTCCTGGGCACAAGCGCCATGGCGCAGGACAGCACCGTACCCGGCCATCCGCGCGTGAACGAGGTCAACCAGCGCGTCGACAACCAGCAGAACCGTACCGCCAACGGCACCGCCCATGGCACCATTACCGGCAAGCAGGCAGCGAATGACGAGAAACGCGACGCCAACATCGCCCAGCGCGAAAGCGCGGACGAGGCCAGGCACAACGGCCACCTCACCAAGGGTGAAGACCGTCGCCTCAACCGTTCGGAAAACCGCAACAGCCGCGCCATCCGCCGCCAGCGTGCGCACTGATCGATACGGTGACAGCTGAACATTGCGACCGATAGCCAGAGGCCCTGCATTGCGGGGCCTCCTCATTTCGTCCCGGCCATGCACCACTCATTGATGCGCGCATCAAACCGTCAATGACGACTCGGCCGTCCATCGTCAGCATCTGCCATCAGTATCCTGTGATAAGACTCGGTCGCGTCATCCATCGGAAACAGGCACTCCATGCGCAACTCCTGCGCCGCGACGGTCTGCGGTGTGCCGATGGTGCTGACGATTGAGAAATACTGCAGCGTGCGGCCGTCCTTCACGAAGCTCAGCGGGATCACCGGAAGGCTCGGCTCGGGTGCGACGGTGTCGGTCACGTGCAACGTGCCGCCGACGCCGGGATAGGCCATCAACGCCGCCAGCAGCTCTCTGGTTTGCTCGTCGATCACCTGTCCGACGGCTTCGCGATGAACTCGCTGGATCAGGCTTTTGGCGACGCTGTCCCAGTTCGCAATAAACGGACGCATGCCTGCCGGATCAAACATCATATGCAGCAGGTTGCGTGGCACGGGCTGCGCTGCCAGATCGACAAAGCTGCCGAAAAAGCGCGGCGATGCGTCGTTGGTCATGACGACGTTCCAGTGGCGATCCATCACCACCGCCGGAAACGGCTCATGCTGTTTCAGCATGCGCAACAATGCCGTCGTGATGCCACGCATCACCGGTGCGTCCCAGGCATCCTCCGTGTAGATCGGTGCAAACCCGCCAGCGAGAAGCAGCCGGTTGCGATCGCGTAGCGGCACGTCGAGGCCCTGCGCAATGTTCATCAGCGTCTGTCGGCTGGGCGCACTGCGTCCGCTTTCAATGAAACTCAGGTGACGTTGCGATACCCCGGTCTCGAGCGACAGCACGAACTGGCTCTTGCCGCGTAGAT
>JBDTZX010000098.1:0-2931 GCA_040004895.1 Rhodanobacter sp.
CGGCGCAGTTCGCGATGAAACGTGTTGTCGCCACTGAACTTCAGACGCTCCTCAGGGGCATCGGTTGACGAGGCGCCGACGGGACTCCCGCGATGTGGTGAATCGAGGGACATGGACAGACCTTGCGAACGAATGAAGCGACAATCTTACGCTGTTGGGCGCAACACTCGTATTTCGGCGTCGAAAGCCGCGCTGGACATCGAAACGTCAATACCGGTGATCGACGGCGGGAAGGTGAACTTTTCGATCAGCTCGTTGCCTTGAATGTCACCACCAGCACGTCGCGATGGGCAGGCTGCGCAGGATCCAGCGGGGTCACTGCGGTGACGCCGTGGCAGACCCGTGCATCGTCGACCAGTGCGGCGTCCAGCGCATGGGTCAGCGTGAAGCTGCCGAGCAGGCGGCCGTCGTGTGCGTGGATGGTGGTGGTGCCGCTTTCGATGTTGGCGCGATCGACCAGCAGCACCAGCACATAGTCGACGCCATCGCGATGCACGCCTTCGGGCGTCGGCTCGCCGCTTTCGCCCGCGGATGCCTCGATGCGGAACTGGTGCACCTCGATGTGCCAGCGGTGCGTGGCGGGCGCGAGCTCCGCGAACAGGCGCCGGCCGAATTCGAGGATGCGCCGCAGGCTGGCGCTTTCGGCGATCGCCGGTTGCACGGGCTCGAACCAGCGCTGGATGTCGCCCTGCAGCGCATTGTAGGTGAGGCTCTGGTAGTGCGGCTGGTGTGGCTCGCGGCGGATGCCGCCCGAGGCGTCGGCGGAGAACACCGCATGCCGGCGTCGTCGATGGCGGCCACTCGCGGCGAGATAGCTATCGGTCCCCAGATCATTCCAGCTTGCAGCGAACGCGGACCAGTCGGACAGGTCTCGTGAATCGAGCAGCCCCTGCATGACATCGGCGGTGACGAAGGCGAAGCCGCCGTCCCGCAGGATGGTCGACAGCGCGGACGACGGAGATGCTGCTGGCCTGGTGGGTAAAATCATACCGCCACGTTAGCAGTGCGCGGATGAAGCGACGATGGATCGAAAGTCATGGCAGAACGATCCGTACGGCAGGAAACGACTGTGCCAGCCATGCCGACACAGGGTTTGTCACGCAGGAGCGCAGCATGGAGCGGCGTGGCCAGTGGCAGGTGCCGGTATCGGGGCGGCCCGGCGCGGTGAGGACGTGGTGGTTCGATCCTTCGGCGCGGGTACCCATCGCAGGGGCGGATTCTGGCAAGGCGCGGCACAGGTCCGGGTTGAGACCCCGTGCTGACTGTCGAACTTTTGCAGCATATACGTTTAGATGTTTAGACGTCTATTGACAAGGTGTTCAAAGGCATTCACTATCCGTCCCACTCATCGAGACCGGCGGAGGGATAGGCCCTTTGATGCCGGGGCAACCTGCGGGAAGCGTTCCCGTCATGGTGCCAAATCCTGCGGAGGTGCCAAGGCGCCGCCGAGAGATGGGGGTCGTTCCAGCTGCAGTTTCGCGCTGCTGCCTGCATGACACCCGCTCCGGATCCACAGGCGATGCCGACCGGAGATTTGCATGAGCCGTCCGACGCTGTCCCTCGCCACCGTTGCCTCGATCGCGCCGGCCATCCGCAAGCGGGCCGAACCCCGGCGCGACACGCTCACCGCACAGCGCAGCACCCGGCGGCTGACTTTCACCCCCAAGTACGGTCAAGGCCCCAGCACTGTCGATGTTCGCTACCTCTGGTGCGGGGCAGCCGACGCCCCCACGCTGATCGTGCAGGGCGGCATCTCGGCCAGCCGCGACGTCGTGTCGCTGGACGATGAGCATGCACCGGGCTGGTGGCAGGAACTGATCGGCGCGGGCAACGCGATCGACCTGGCGCGCTATCGCGTGCTGGCGATCGACTGGGTCACGCCGACCGACCTCGGCACCGGGTCGGTATCGAGCGAGGATCAGGCCGATTTGCTTGCTGCGTTGCTCGCCGCGCTGGGCATCGTGCAGGCGCATGCCTTCATCGGTTCGTCATACGGCGCCATGGTTGCGCTGGCGTTCGCCGCCCGGCATCCGCGGGCGGTGAACCGGCTGGTATTGCTGGCTGGCGCACACCGGGCACATCCGCTCAGTACCGCGCAACGCAGCGTGCAGCGCGGCATCGTGCGGCTCGGCCAGGCATCCGGTCAGGTCGAGGAAGCGCTGGCGCTTGCGCGCCAACTGGCCATGACCACCTATCGTGGCAGCGATGAGTTCGCCAGGCGTTTCAGCGGCGCCCCCGAGCTTCGCGATGGCCGCTTTCATTTTCCGGTCGAAGACTATCTCGAGCATCAGGGACGCCGGTTTGTCGAGCGCTTCGACGCAGACCGGTTTCTGGCCCTGTCCGAATCGATCGATCTGCACGACGTGGCACCCGAACAGGTGTCGACGCCCGCGATGCTGATCGGCTTCCCGTCCGACCGGCTGGTGCCGCTGAGCGACCTGTGCGAACTGCAGCGTCGCCTGCATGGGCCGGCCACGCTCGAAGTGGTCGAGTCGCCCTATGGCCATGACGCATTCCTGAAAGAGCCGGGCCAGCTGGCGCCGCTGCTGCGCGAAGCCCTGTGTTGAATCCCACCCGTGAAGTCGCATGAAAAGCTGGAGAAATCGATGAGCAAGCCCGCCGCCAGTACCCGCGCCGTCCGCGCAGGCATCGAGAGCGACACCCAGCATGGCGCCGTGGTGCCGCCGCTGCACCTGTCCACCAACTACGCCTTCGAAGGGCTGGGCGGCAAGCGTCCCTACGACTATTCGCGCAGCGGTAATCCGACCCGCGACCTGCTCGGCAATGCACTGGCGGAACTGGAGCAGGGTGCCGGTGCGGTGGTGACTTCCAGCGGCATGTCGGCCGTGGCGCTGGCACTGGAACTGGTGCCGGCGGGCGCCAGGGTGCTGGCGGCACACGATTGCTACGGCGGCACCTGGCGACTGCTCG
>JBDTZX010000196.1:0-2927 GCA_040004895.1 Rhodanobacter sp.
GCCTTGTGGTCTTCGTGCACCACCACCGTCAGGCCGTTCGGCAGCAGGAAACGGCTGTAGGCGAGTTCGGGAATCTGTTGTGTCGTTGCGGTCGCCGCATCGGCGGCCAGCGTGGGCACTGCACCAGCGGTGAGGCTCAGCAAGGCGGCGATGAGCAGAGCGAATGGTTTCTTTGACATGGTCAAACCTCCTGTTCCACGGACGAGTTCCCGCAGGCTAGCTGACGTTTCATCGACCGGGCAAATCCGCGCGGCCGTCCGGCGTCCGTTTGTCCGGCAGCTTCCGAGCGAATGTCCGCGGACATTCGCAGGAGGCGCAGCCAGTCGACCCATTCTCTTTATATTCAATGATTTGAGCATGTAAATCGGCCTGGCACGGTGATTGCTACCTCCGACACACAAGGCTACTTGGCCTCTACCGGAGACATGTCATGAAATTCGAAACAATGATGTTGAGCGGTCTGTTCATCGCCTGCATCACCGTCTGCGCGCTGGTCATGGGCGCCATGCTGAAGACCACGCCGGCGTCGATCCAGCTGGCCAGCACCAGCAACATCAGCTCCGTCCTGCTGGCCGCGCCCACCCGTTGTGCGCTGCCGGCGGACGGCGTGATCTGCCCGCGCGTCAACGGTTGATCTGCCCACGGAGATCAGGTCACGCGATAATCGCCGGATGCTGCACGTCATCCTGTTCCGCCCCGAGATTCCGCCGAATACCGGCAACGTGATTCGCCTGTGCGCGAACACCGGTGCCGCGCTGCACCTGATCCGCCCGCTGGGTTTCGAGCTGGACGATGCACGACTGCGCCGTGCCGGTCTCGACTACCACGAATACGCGCGCATCGCGGTGCACGACGATCTGCCCGGTTGCCTTGCGGCCATCGGCATGCCTCGCGTCTTCGCCTTCACCACCCGCGGTTGCGTCGCGCATGTCGACGCCCGCTTCGCCGACGGCGATGCGCTGCTGTTCGGTTGCGAGACCGCCGGACTGCCCGGCGATGTGCTCGATGCGATTCCGGTTGCCCAGCGACTGCGCCTGCCGATGTGCGCGGACAGCCGCAGTCTGAACCTGTCGAACACCGTGGCGGTGGCCGTCTACGAAGCCTGGCGCCAGCTCGGTTTCGCCGGCGCTGCGAGCGCCTGACCGCAGCGCACGGCTACAATCGCCCGATGAATGCCGCCACCCCGAACGCCTGGTTGCCACAACCGCTGCGCAAGCTTGCCGGCCGCGCGCTGGAAACCGCGCTCAACCACACCCTGTCGCTCGATCCCGATACACGCCAGCGACTGGTTGCGCTGGACGGCCGCAGCGTGCAACTGCACCTGCGCGGACCGGAAATCGCGCTGGTGGTAACGGTCGAGAAAGACCGCTTGAAAGTCGGGCCACCGCAGGACGACACCCAACTGCGCGTCACCGCCACGCCGGGCAGCCTGTTGTCGATGATGTTCCGGCGCGACGATGACGGCATCGCGCCAGGCAAGGTCGACATCGCCGGCGATGCGGAGCTTGCGCGTCGACTCGAAAAACTGGCCGGCAAGTTCGCCCCCGATTTCGAAGAGGCGTTTGCCCGAACGTTCGGCGACGTGCTCGGCGTGCCGCTTGCCAAGGCGGTGCGCAAGGGTCTGTCGCACGCACGCGAAACCGCCAGCCATCTCACCGAAGACGGCGCCGACTGGCTGCGCGACGAAGCGCGCGTCGCCATGGCAACTGGCGAAGTCGAGGGATTTCTCGACGGTGTCGATGAACTGCGCGAGCGCAGTGAGCGGCTGGAATCGCGAGTGCAACGGCTGGCGCAGCGCCTGCAAGGCAACGCCGCGTGACTCCGCTGAAGGTCGTGCCACGGCTGTTGCGGGTCGCGTCAATCCTGCTCGCGTATCGCCTCGATGAGCTGATCGAGGCCACCCATCTGTTCCGTCCGCTCAAACTGCTGCGGCCGCTGGTGGCACGTCCCCGCGTCGATGTGCGCAATCTGCCGCGCGGCGAACGGTTGCGGCTCGCATTGACCGAACTCGGGCCGATCTTCGTCAAGGCCGGGCAGGTGCTGTCGACCCGTCGCGACCTGGTACCGGCGGATATTGCCGACGAACTTTCGCTGCTGCAGGACCAGGTCGCTCCCTTCCCGGGCAACGAAGCGCGCGCCATCGTCGAACAGGAACTGAAGGCGCCAATCGGCCGTCTATACGCCCGTTTCGACGAAATGCCGCTGGCCTCGGCATCGATCGCCCAGGTGCATGCGGCCACGCTGCACGATGGCCGCGAAGTGGTGGTGAAGGTGCTGCGCCCCGGCATCGACGAACGGATCGCCCGCGACGTGCGATTGCTGCGCTCGCTCGGCGAGCTGGCGCAGCGCTGGCATCCGAACGCTGACAAAATCCGCCCGCTCGATGTGGTGGCCGAAGTCGAGAAGATGCTGGAGAACGAACTCGACCTGCAGCGCGAAGGTGCCAGTGCCAGCCTGCTCAAGCGCAATTTCGCCAGCGGGGTGGACCTGTACGTACCCGAAGTGCATTGGGAACTCACCTCAGCGCGCGCGCTGACGCTCGAGCGTGTGTACGGCATCAGCAGCGACGACATTGCGGCGATCGACGCTGCCGGTCTCGACCGCAAGCTGCTCGCCGCCAAGGGCGTGCGGGTATTCTACGAACAGGTGTTTCGCGACAATTTCTTCCACGCCGATGCGCACCCGGGAAACATCTGGGTCGACCCCACCCGTCTCGACGAGCCGCGGTTCATCGCACTGGATTTCGGCATCATGGGATCGCTGCCGGAGGCCGATCAGTACTGGCTGGCGCAGAATTTCATTGCGTTGTTCGAGCGCGACTACGCGCGCATCGCGCAACTGCATGTCGCCGCCGGCTGGATGCCATCCGATGTGCGCCTGGACGAACTCGAGGCCGCCGTGCGCACGGTATGCGAGCCGTACTTCAC
>JBDTZX010000451.1:0-2916 GCA_040004895.1 Rhodanobacter sp.
GGGCGTCCAGATGGGTCCAGCCACGCACCAGCCGGGTGGCGATGTGCTTGAGCTGGGCCAGCTCCACTTCCAGCTTGCCTTCGTGCGAGCGTGCGCGCTGGGCGAAAATGTCCAGGATCAACCCGGCGCGATCGACCACGCGAACGCCGACGTGTTTTTCCAGGTTGCGCTCCTGCACCGGTGTCAGTACATGGTCGACCAGCACCAGATCAGCCTCCAGCGCACGCACCGCTTCGGCGACCTCGTCGGCCTTGCCGCTGCCGACGTAGAAGCGCGGATTCGGGTCCTCGACCCGGGCGGCGATCACGCCGAGCACGTCGGCTCCGGCGGATTTCACCAGCTCGGCAAATTCCTCGCCACGGCGCAGGGTGTCGCCTTCGCCACGCGAATGCGGCAACAGCAGCAGCGCGCGGTCGCCTTTCTTTTGTCTGTCAAACACGGATGGGCATGTTCCTTCAGGAGCAGACCCACTTCATGCGGGCGGACCGGCCGTCAATCAAGCTTCGCGTCGGCATGGCCGGCAGGTGCGTCGGCGTGGTCGTCATGACCGTCCGGGCCGTCATGCCCGTTGCCCATGCGCACGTTGCGACTCGGCACCACGGTGGAAATGGCGTGCTTGTAGACCATCTGACTGACCTGGTTGCGCAGCAGCACCACAAACTGGTCGAACGATTCGACCGTGCCTTGCAGCTTGATGCCGTTGACCAGGTAGATGGCGACCGGCACGCGTTCGCGCCGCAGCGCATTCAGAAACGGATCCTGCAACGATTGTCCCTTGGACATTTCTTGTTCTCCCCTTGCCACGGACAGGCCCGGAAAAAACGCCACTGGCGCCCCGACCCAACATGACTGGATGTTAACTGCTTTCAAATGCTTGATGAAAGGGGCGTTTGTGCGACGGGTCCCATTTGGCGATCGCGCGTTCGCGGCCGGGCTAGGCGGGGCGATCGAGAAACAGCTCGATCGCCCCGGCAACGCGATCAAGCAGCTGCGGCCGGTCAGGATTGAACAAGCGCGCGGCAGTGTCGCTGCGCAGCCAGGTGATCTGCCGCTTGGCCAGCTGACGCGTGGCGAAGATGCCACGATCGCGGAATTCGCTGGCGTCGATCAGGCCCTGTAGATGCTGCCAGGCCTGCCGGTAACCCACGGCACGCATCGCCGGCAAATCGGCATGCAGATCGCCGCGACTGCGAAGCGTGCGCACTTCGTCCAGAAATCCTGCGGCGAGCATCGCATCGAAGCGCTGCGCGATGCGCTCGTGCAGGATGCTCCGTTCCGCGGGCAGCAGAGCCAGCTTGAGAACGCGCCAGGGAAAACGCGGACCGTCGCCGCGTTGCTGCTGCGCGGACAACGGTTTGCCAGTCAGCTCGATCACCTCCAGCGCGCGTTGCAGGCGTTGTGTGTCGTTGCTTCCGATACGGCTGGCAGCCAGCGGATCGCGTTGCGCCAGCCGCTCGTGCATCGCCGGCCAGCCGATCCGTTGTGCTTCCTGCGAAAGCCTTTGGCGCAGCGCCGGATTCGCTTCAGGCAGGTCGGAGAGGCCCTGCTGCAGGGCGCGAAAATACAGGCTGGTGCCACCGATGAGCAGTGGCACCCTCCCCTGTCCGCCGATCCGCTGCATGGTGGCGACGGCATCGTCGCGAAATTCCGCGGCGGAATAGGCTTGCGATGGATCGCGGATGTCGACCAGCGCGTGCGGGTGACGCGCCAGCGTTGCTGCGTCAGGCTTCGCACTGCCGATATCCATGCCGCGATAGACCAGCGCCGAATCCACGCTGACCAGCTCCAGCGGAAACCGTTCGCGCAGTGCGCACGCCAGCGCCGTCTTGCCCGACGCGGTAGGTCCCATCAGAAAGATGGCGAGTGGGCGTGGATCGATGGCCATCGGCGCATTGTAGTGGCTGGCCGGCCGCTGCCGGCCGCTGGCCGTCGGCGCGGGAGATCGGATCGGTCAACCGCCAGCGCGGGCCGCACGTTGCATCAAGTCCGTGGCGGTCACGCGACACGTCGAGCGCAGATATTTTCGCCGCGTAGTGTGCACAACCATTCAACCATCGGGACCGCCATGATTCCATCCGCATCGTTTCGCCTGCCAGTGGCCGTCGTTCTGGCGGTGACGTTCGTGGTGATCACGCCGCACGCGTGGAGTGCCGGTTCATCGCTGCACGATTTCAGCGGCATCTGGCGACTGGACGACCAGCACAGCGATGCGCCGGCCGATATCGCCGGCCGACTGCGCACGGAAAAGCGGCATGAGCAGGCGCCCGACAGCGGTACCACGGGAGCTGCCACGACGGCTAGCCCGTCATCGGCCCGATTCGGTGGACACGGTGGCGGTCGCGGCATGGGTGGCGGGGGCATGGGCGGTGGTCATGGCCATGGTGGCGGCAACCGCAATCACGACAACAGCGCCGATGCGGATACCGGCACCGCTCCCCAGGATGATCCGCCACCGCTGCTTGCCGACGATTCGGTGTTGAACGTGGCGCAGGACGCAAAAACCATCCGGGTCGTGTTTGAGGACCGGGACCAGCTGGACGACCGGCTCGATGGTGTCGCTCACTCCACGCTCAGTGGCGGAGCGATGGTGCGCTCCCGGCTGATCGCGAACGCTCTGCAGATTTCCATGCAATTTGCCGATGACGTGCAACTGCGCCAGGAGTGGGTTCTGTCACCCGACGGGCATCACCTGACGGTGAGCGAATCCTGGACGACACCGGCAGTGAAACAGCCGATCGTATTCACTCGCAGCTACGATCGACTGGATATCTGAACCCGCAAGCGGATGACCGCTGTTGTCGCAATGCGGCAAGGCATCCGGCGGCCTCGACGATCTAGAATGGCGGACTGGTTCCCCACTTCGTCCGCGTTCCGCGGGCCCGCACTGGATCTCCCATGCAACAGACAATGAAAGCC
>JBDTZX010000033.1:0-2911 GCA_040004895.1 Rhodanobacter sp.
CCTACCGTGAAGCCGAAGTCGTCAGCGATCGATCCTGAAGGCAGTCGACGACTTGGGCGCTCCAGTCGCGATCAGGCGATTTCGTGCGCAATTCGCCAAGCCCCAACCGTTGCGGGTGCCGGATGTGCTGATCAACCGGGCCGGGTACAAAGCAAAAAGAAGCTGGCCGGGTGAAAGATGCCGAAGCCCTGTTCCGGTTCGAAACGCAGTTGTATCCGCTGTCCTGGAACGCGTTCGACAGCCTTGCCGAGACCCTGGCCAGTCTCGGCAAGAAGGCCGATGCCAAGCGCGCCTATCGACGCGCTTACGCGCTCAATCCAAAAGACATTGCAGCGCTGGATGCAGTGCATGCGTTGCCCTAGTTTTTTTGCTGACTCCCGCCGGCTTGCCGTTCGTCCGCAATCCGGCGGGAGCGAAACTCCACTAGCGCGCCGCAGCCGCCGTCGAAGCGAGCACATCGTTCAATTGCGCGAACTGCTCCTCGGTGCAGTGGGTGCTGCCGGAGACGATGGCCTCGTCCAGCGGACTAAAGAGGACGGAGTGGATCGATCCCGATTTTTCGGACAGGTCAATTAAGCAACGATCATCGCCTCGAACCGACCGGGCGACTGATAGGTCAGGCCGCTGTGCAGGCGTTGGCGGTTGTAGAAGACCCCGTGTTCCCGGACACCATTGTCCCTGCTTGGGCGCGCACGATGCCGTTGGCAGTTGTCAGGCGTGACTGAAGAATGCGGAACAACTGACTCAGAGCCTTCTACAGGTTCTCATCTTTTTCCATTTTTTCGTCCGCGTATCAAGGCGCCATCTCTTTGCAGCTCTTCCCCTGGCCGCGCGCTACTTCATCCTCGTGTCCGTCGCCACCCAGTTGACCTCCCATGTCTTGCCTCCATCGTCCGAGAACGCCTGCTCGAAGTGGATGGTGTTGGCGTCGAGCGGTGTGATCACGAACCTGACGAAAACTGCTCGTCCGTCGAAATCTTCTTGGTCGTAGAACTTGCCACGACCATCGATGAATTGGCCGATCGTCGGGTGTCCCAGCGTTCCGTCGCGGCTGCCGGCGAAATTGAGGCTCCATTGATGCGACTGCGGGTTGTAGAGGCGCAAGTTCAGGCCTTCGAAATGGCCGGCCGTGCCGTCGGCCGTGAGCTCGACCAGGTTGGCGCGCCCGTCCCAGACCTTGCGCACGGTGGTGACGCCCTCGTACTCCGCCCATTCGTCCGATCCCGAAAGCGGATGCACGAGCCGCTTCAGCTGCGTCTTCCAGGTGCCGATCTCGAAATCGAAATCGTGCTGGCCATCGCGCGGGAGCGACGCCGCATGCTTGGCTACTTGCACTGGCTGCGCGGAGACATGAGCGAGCGGCAAGCAGAGCAGCCCCGTGATGACCACCCACAACATGAACACACGACAATGGCTTGACATGGCATCCTCCAACGTTATCGATTGGCTGACGCTAGAGGCATACATGTCCAGCGACAAGACGGCACGTCAAGGTGCGTATCTGTTTGCAAAATTCCATCCGCTTGCCGAGTGTCCGCTGCACGCGGCATTCGTGGCGGTCGGCGGCAAATGGAAACTCACCATCCTTTATTGGCTCGCACGCGAGACCCATCACTTTTCCGCACTGCTGCGCCGCGTTGCGCCGATCTCGCACAAGGTGTTGACCGAGCAGTTGCGAGAACTGGAAGCCGACGGACTGGTCGAGCGACTGGTGACTGCGCCGGTGCCCGCTCCGGTGCAATACCGCCTGAGCGATTACGGCCGCACGCTTCTACCGCTGGTGGAGAACGCCCGGGTCTGGGGTCTGTCACATCTGCAGCGAATGCGCGGCGCGGACGTGGCACCACCGTCGAGTGCGCTGAGCTGCGCGGAGACGCTCGCGATAAAAGGGGGCGGAGGTAATTGATTCGGCATAATTTACTTCTTCGCCTTTTCGCTTTGGCGAAAGCCGGCGTCGGCTCGCGCTGGACGCGGTAGGCGCCGGCAGTTCCCCGTACCATCAACCCCACTTCGAGCGTCACACTGCCAGTCCAGCATCGCCCTCCAGGACCGTTTGCCGCATCCGAGGCGGTTCGCCCGCCCGCCAGAGCGGAATCTCGTGGCGGACGCGATACCGCAGGGGGCCGCCGTCCACGCCCGGACTTCGCTCGATCGGCCGTGGAATGCAGACAAAGTCGGTCACCATGGTGCTGGCGTCGACCCGCACGGTGGCGTAGCCGTGGCCGCCCATGTCGACGAACGAGAGATGCGGCGCCATCTCCGGATTGCGGGCCGCGTGGGCCTTCGCCAGGTCACCGCTGCGTGCGTATTCCAGCGCCGAACGGACGCCGTGGTGGAGCAACAGGTTGACGGTGGGCTGCGGTGGCCCGTCGCCGGGGTTGGTGACGAACAGCGGGCGCAACGGGTCGTCTTTTTTGAGGTTGTGCTCGTTCGCTTCCGCCATGCCCGGGGCCGAGATCGAGCCGACCACGAAGGTGACGCCCACCGGCTCGAACGCGGCGGGCGGCAAGGTCTTGGCGGCCAGCCCGGCCCAGAAGCTGTGGCGATCGCCCGACAGGATGGCGAAGCCGGTGATGCCGGCATCGCGCACGGTGTCGAAGATCTCCGCGCGTTCGTGATAGGTGGTGCCCCAGTCGCCGCTGGCCATGACGGCGTAGCCGTCGGTCCATTTCCCCATCTTGTCTGACAGCAGTTCGGGTGGCAGCTGCTGCGGATCGATGCGCCAGTCAGGCGTGCCCAGCGAATTGCCCCAGATCTTCCAGGTTGCGGTCGCGGCGCGCAGGCGCTCGAGGAACCAGCTCTTCTGCGTCGCGCCCAGCATGGTCTGCGCGGATTCGCTGGCGCGGAAATTGGCGATGGATTTGTCCCCAAAGGAAAGTTTGGCCGGCGGATGGCCATCCGCGAAATCGCG
>JBDTZX010000030.1:0-9745 GCA_040004895.1 Rhodanobacter sp.
GGCTACCCGAACTGGCCGATGCATCGACCGCGCTGCTGCACGAGCCATGGAAGGACCCGTCGCTGCTCGAACGCAGCGGCTATCCCGCCCCGATGGTGGATCTGGCCACTTCGCGGCAGGCGGCGCTGGAGGCGTACAAGCAGCGCGGCTGAACGTTCACGGCAACCGGCGCGTCAACCGAGGATCCGCGAATTCAAATGTCACGTCGTGAAGTGCGGTCCCGCGGCGGGGCTTGCACGAAGACGTCCACTGGACCGATGGTTCAGACAGATCATTCAGTCGACTATCCACAGTTTGGCGCCTGTCTCGGTAGAAGAGCGGTGCGGTTCGGCGTTGTCCGCAACCTGGTAGCTCATGCCGGGCTTCAGCGTGAATCTTCGACCGTCGTCGAGTTCAGTATGCAACTCGCCCTCAAGGCACAAGAGTATGTGGCCTTTGGTGCACCAGTGATCGGCGACATAGCCCGGCGTGTACTCGACCATTCGAACCCTGATGCCTTCGAAATGCCGTGTACGCCAGCAGGCAACGCCGGACTCGCCGTTGTGCCTGGTTCGCTCGATCAATGACCAGTCGGTGGTGCCGAACGGGATCTCTGACAGTTGCACGATTTGAACCTCTTGCTGTGAGTGCCTGACACTGGAGTAGAGCAACGGCGAGAGTAGAGCAACGGCGAGGCCTTCCATTGTGATACGGGTTGTAACCCTTTTTCCTGCTCCTGCAACGCACGAACCGCATGGTCATTCCACCACGTAGCTCCTTTTGTTCATGCCGCTCGCTGTTTCTCGCGTACATCACTTGCAGCTTTGCGTATGGTTTCCATGGCCAGCAGGTAGGCGGCCGGTCCGTGGCTGATGCGGGCGACGCCGGCGTTCGCCAGTTCACGTGTTGACGGAAGCCCTGCCATCGTCATCACGTTCAGCGGCAACTCGACGGTGCTGCACAATTCACGAATGGCAGTCAGGTTGACGAGGCCCGGGACGAAGAAACCGGAGGCACCCGCGCGCGCATAAGCTGCGGCACGCTCATTTGCTTCGCCCATGCCTTCAGGTGGCTTGACCCCGGTGCCAAGGAACAGATCGGTTCGCGCATTGATGTACAGCGGCACGCCACGCGCGTTGGCCATGGCCCGGATGGCCGCGATGCGCGCGCACTGCACGTAGACGTCATGCAGCCCTGCCCCGGCCACGATACGATCCTCGATGTTGATGCCCACCACGCCTTGATCCATCAATAGCGCCACGTTGGCGGCGCAAACATCCGGATCGTCGCTGTAGCCGCCCTCGATATCCACGGTCACGGGGAGGCCGATCGCGTCGGCGATGCGAGCGATGATCTGTACGGCGAATGCGAAGGGTATCGACTCGCCATCGTCATAGCCGTGTGCGGCGGCAACCGCCCAACTGCTGGTCGCAATCGCGGCCGCACCTCCATCTCGAATGGCTCTGGCACTACCGGTATCCCAGGCGTTGTACAGCACGAGCGGACTGCCCTTTACATGGAGCGAGGCCAGCAACTCGGCCCGTTCTTTCTGCTGCATCATGCGTCTCCCTGTCGGTTGAACTTTTGAATGCTTGGTTTGAGTGCACGGCTTCAGCTGGGATGGATCTCGAACATCAGATCCTCGGGCCTGAACGAACGAAGAAAGTCCTCGGCAGCGAAGGCTTCTCCCAGCGAGAGCGCGCCGCTTCGATCGAATGAGGGGTGCAGCATGCGCGCGGCCGCCTCGACCACCAGTGGTGCCGTCACGGCGTAGATGTCCTGTCCCCGCGCAACGGCGCGACGCGCAATCGCACCGTCGCGTGTGACCACTTCCATCGCGAACTTCTGCGCGGATCGCCCCTGCATATCGATGGCTACCGGCACAGGTGTTGCGGCATCACGTATTTCATCGAGCGACGCCGCATTGAGATAGGCGCGCAGATTGCGTACGTGCAAATGGCGCGAGATCGTGATGATTTCGCTGAAGGGCATTTCTTCCATGTCCTGCACGCCATGCGGTGAGTCGAACGTCCATGCTGTCTTCGTCGCTGAAGGCGTCATCGGCACCAACTCACCATTCTCGAGCACCACACGCGGCACGCGATTGCGCTCGCCGGTCTTGCGGGTGCCTTGGGTCGGCCACCAGTGGTCGAGTGCGATGGCTACGGTCATCTCCTCGACACTGCTCTGGCCGACCAGCGCACTGGCGAGGAGATCGGCGAGACCACCATAAAAGCCGGCTGCTGGAATCACCGCAACACCGGCGGCGCGGGCGCGCTCGTCATACACCTCGAAGGTCGTGCGGGCGCTGGCCTGTTCTGCGGTGACATCCAGATAGCCACAGCCCGCCCGTAGTGCGGCGTCGAGTATCGGTGATGCGGTATCCAGGAAAGGGCCGGCGCAATTGATCACTACGGAACAGCCGTCGAAGGCACGGTCCAGCGCGGCCGCGTCGTCAATCGGCGCCACCCGTGCCGTCACGCCTGCCGGAACTCTGGATACATCACGGCCCACAGCGACCACCGCCAGACCACGGCGCAGGAGCTCGGCGATGACAAAGGTTCCCGTATGGCCTGTTGCGCCATAGACGGCTACGGCGGCGTTGTTGTTCTTGATCATTGGACTCTTCCGGTTGGACGCTACAGACCTGTCTGTTCTTGTAACGCTACAGAACGGTCTGTACCATGTCAATACCCCATCGACTTGTTGCCTGCCATGACTGCGAAACTGCCAACAAAAAAAGCAAAGGCGCCTGCTGCGGAAGCGCTGGACGTGCGCGAACGGATCCTGGAATGCGCATCGGGTCTGTTCTATCGGCAAGGCGTGCGCGCCGTCGGCGTCGACCTGGTGGTCGAGAAAGCCGGCGTGGCGAAAACCAGCCTGTATCGACACTTCCGCACGAAAGATGATCTCGTCGTCGCATTCCTGCAGCGCGAAGATGTCGATTTCTGGGCCACCTGGGATGGCGTGGCAGCCAAACACGCGAATGACCCGGCCGGGGAACTGGCCGCGCACATGCGCTGGATAGGCGAGCGACTGTCGCGCTCGAACTACCGCGGTTGTCCGCAGATCAACGTATCGGCCGAATTCGCCGAACAGAATCATCCGGCACGGCAGGTGGCCCGCTCGCACATGCATGGGCTGCGCTCGCGCCTGGCGGTCATTGCCAAACGACTCAAGGTGAAATATCCGGACGATCTGGCGGCGCAACTGGCATTGCTGATCAACGGCGCCTTCGTCAGCTCGGAGCTGCTCGCCAAGAATGATGCGACGCGGATTCTTCTGGCATCGGCACACTCGCTGGTCGAGGCCGCACGTTCAGCCCGGTGAACGGGTTTCAGCAGCGGGCCATCGTGGCAGATTCCCGTGCTTGTCTTCGCGTAGTGACGTCGGGCTTTGGCATCAGCGGCTTCGTATCGACGCTGGGGGGGCGTGTCCCCGTTCTCCGGAACGCGCCCCTGGTGGGTGCATCGCACCTTCTCCAAGACGAATCCGAGAAGGTGCGCTGACTGGAGCGATATGCGGCTTTCGCGATGGCATCCGGAATTAGCGAGTCGAGCGCGAGGAATGCGATCGATGCACTAGCAACCCGACGCTCCTTGCTGAGCCCGAAGCAGGACGTTGCGCAGCTGCAGCAGGCAGGCTTCAAGGGTGTTGACTTGTTTCATGCAGGGTTTGCGTTCAAGGGGTGGGTGGCTTGTGCGCCAGCGTAGAAAGGCAGACCCGGGTTTTGACACAAGCCGGGTTTCAAGGTCATTTAACTTTCCCCATCCCGGTTTTTGCGGTCCCGTTTTTCATTTTCCGCGCACGCACGCGGCGGCGGAGGCGGCGATGCTGATGCTCAGTTCATCGGCTGATTCGCGTCAACGTCGCCGCGAAATTCGGCTGCCAGGTCTTGCCGTGATCATCTGAGTAGGCTATCTCGAAGCGATGCGAATCCGGCTTGATGTCGGACCAGAGATTGCGCACCAGGATGATCCGACCCTGATACGACTGTTGCGAGATGAGTTCGCCGCGGCCCTTGTTGAACTCGCCGATTGCGGGCGGCTCCAGCGTGCCGCTACTGCGATCGGCAAAGCTCTGGCTCCATTGGTGTGATTGCGGGTTGTAGAGAAACAGGGTCAATCCCTCGAAATGGCCCGCCGGCCCACTGGCCTGGATATGTTCCAGCATCTCGCCGTCATAGATTTTCTGCTCGACAACGGTGCCCTCGAATTCGACCCAGCTGGTCGAACCCGTCAGCGGATGCTGCAGGCTGCGAATGTGGGTGTGCCAGCTGCCCAAATTGAAATCGAAGTCATGCGTGCCATCACGATATGCGGCTGCCACCTCGGCATGAGTAAAGGACGCGGCAGCCGCATGCGCGGACCCGGCCGCCTTGGCCGGACTGGCCTGGCCCAACACCGGGCCAACGCCGAAGGCTGCAGCAGCACATGCAGCAAACAGCTTCAGGATCTTGCTTGTCACGGTCGTGCCCTGTGCGTATTGGGATCAGGCACGCGCAAAACTAGATCACCAAGTGGTTTACTTGAATAGCCACTTTGATACGATCGCATATGACCACTTTGAAGCATCGGGACGAAACACATCGCCGCCAGTTTTCTGGCCTGACTGCAGCAAACCCTGGCAAGGGCATGTCAATGCATGCCCAGCTCTCCGGCGGGTTTTGCAGGCGATCCACGATGACCTGTTGCATCCATCAGGCGTCAGCATCAGTTGCTTCGCAAGCTGAAACGAGACGCAGCTTTCGCGGAATCATCTGGAATTACCGCAGCGAACGCGAGCAATGCGACCGTCACGATCGCCACTCGACTCCCCTTGCCCGGCCTTGAGCAACACATTGCGCTGCTGCAGGAGCCGGGGTTCGACGGTGTTGAACTTTTCTACGCAGGGTTTGTGTTCAAGGGATGGGTATCTTGCGCGCCGTATCAGGCAAGCATGCTCGTCTATTGAACGTCAGCAATGAACTCGGTTCTGCGATTCCGCGGCCACTCCAGTGGGACTTATGGCCCAGCCGTGGTCAAGCCATACTTTGTAGCACGTGCCTCGATCTTTGGATCAAGCACGCGCGCAGCGACGAGATCGGCATTGCCCGCGTCTGTCTGGCCACTGCGAATTTCTGCCAGGCCAAGGCCATAACGCGACCACGCGGAATGCGGCATTTGCGCGACAGCCTGCTGGTAGGCGTTGATTGATTCAGCGTAGTGCCCCAGGCGCAACTGCACCATGCCGAGACTGTCGAGATAGGCTGAGGTTTTGCCATCACGCCGGATCGCCTTGCGGCAATCATCCAAGGCGTCATTGAGCATCTGATCGCTCAGGCTACGTGCCCAGCAGCGAGCGTTGAGCATCGAGCCAAGCATGGCGTCATCTCCATGCAGACGAATCCAATCGTCGAGCATGGGTAACGCCGCCGCGGGTTGATCGAGTTGCATATACAGGCCGGCGATCGAGCGTGCCTGAGTTGATCCAGTGGGCACCAGGGCCTTTGCCGCCGCCACATCTGCTGCTGCCCCGGCCTGGTCATTGTGCATGAGGCGAAGTTCGGCGCGCATCAGCAAAGCATCGACGTTCTTCGAATCCAGGCTAAGGGACTTGTCCAGATCGGCGAGCGCCGCATCGGGCTGCCTGTCGTCCGCGCGTGCCCGCGCACGGGCAACATAGTAAGCGGCATGATCGGGCGCGATCCGGATCGCCTCGTCGAGATCGACTATCGCAGCCTTCGACTCGCCGCGCGACAGCTTCGCTTCGCCACGCAGAGCATAATCCGGCGCTGTCTTGGGGTCCGCGCCGTTGCTGTCCGCAGCAGTGCCGGCATCGGACTTGTCGCTGTCGCCAGGCGCTTTGGCCAAGCTAAACACGCGCCCACCGTTGTAGGTGAAATAGACTTTCCTTTGGCTGTTTGCGATGAACATGTGATGGGCAAGGATAAAATCCACACCAAGCAGCATGTCCGTTTCGTCGTTGCCGATGTTTCCGTCAATGACCTGCATTTGGCTGTGCTGGATGGTTTCCGTACCGACCGAAAACGAATCAATGTGCACAGTCCATGTCCTGACCGCCTTGGCACCAATGCCGAAGCTTCTACTGCCGATCTTGACATCTGGCGAATCAAGGTCAACGCCTATGTGCTTGGCGGCGCGACGGCTGAGCAAGGTGGCCAACGCCCCCGAATCGATCAGGGCTCGCACCTTCTTGCCGTTTATCGTCACAGTGAGAAAAGTGCGCCGGTCGGACTGGCTATCGCCCGACTCGATATCGGCAACATTGTAATTACCGCCCCTGGTCCAATACGCGAGCGGCAGCTTGTTGCAGTGATCCGCTTGGAACAGAGTCAACTTGCCATGTGCCAGATCGACTTCCAGATCGGCAAAATCGAGCAGATTGGCGCCGAGCAAACCATAGCCCGTATCCGTCCCCCCGACGATGAAGCCAATATTCTTGAGTGTCGTGTTGAGGATGCCAAATTTCTTGACCTCAGCGAATTTGACATCCGCAGATCCTCCAATACCGCTCATGCGAAAGCCAAATGGTGCAGGACGTAGCCTGAGCCCCAGCGACGATGCGTTGGCGCGCGACATAAAATTGAAGACAGCCCCGGTATCGAGAGCTAGGCGCGTATCGTTCCCGTCGATCTTGACCATGGTCGTGGCTCGACCGCCGAGCATTTCCACCGGAAACGTGCCGTAATCTTTCAATTGGCAGCCGTCAGCCCATGCTTGGCTCGCGAGCAAAGCGCTGATACCCATGCACAGCAAACGCAACATCCTTGTCACTATCGCCGCCTTGTGTAGTTCAAGGTCTCAGAATGCATACCTGGCAGTCGAGCGCCGGTATGCGCGGGGGTTTCAAGCATGATGGCGAAAACTCCAAAACCGCTCAAGGGTTGATTTGGCAGTAAAGGGCGAGACGTAAGCGGATCACCATTCCACCGCCGTTTGGAAAAAATCTCAGGTTCATTTGGCGAAAGCTCGTCATGTGAACTGGATCTCGTTGCCAAGCAGTCCGCTGCCACTCAACTCAAAATCTGCAAATTCATATGCCAAACCGCAAAGTTCAGTGCGGTGGCAAAGCTGACCCAGCACAAATATGGAATCAGCAACACGCCGGCGAGGCTGCGCACGCGCCAGAACAAAACCAGCGTCGCCACAATCAGCAACCACAGCAGCACGATGTCGGCGAACGCAAATGCGCCACGATGCCAGCCGAAAAACAGCCAGCTCCACCATGCGTTCACTGCCAGCTGGATCACGAACAGCGACAGCACACCGCGATGCCGGCGCCAACCGCCTTCGCGCCAGACCAGCCACGCGGCGATGCCCATCAGTGCATACAGCACCGACCACACCGGGCCGAACACGGACGATGGTGGCGCCCAGGACGGCTGCGTCAGGTGCTGGTAGAAGGTGGCGGCGCGAACCGAAGCCACTGCGCCGATGGCGGCAGCCGTAAAGCTCAGAAGCAGCCAGCTGGCCAATCCGACGAGTTGTCTTGTGCGATTCATGCGGTGGGTCCATGCGGGGTGTGCGGGTAGCCATTGCTGCCTGGCTGATCGGTCCGGCGAAAGCGGGTATCTGCCGTCCTGGCTTGAACGGCCCGAGATCAATGTATCCGGATTTTCCCGGGATGACGGCTGGGTTTGAGGATTCGGTGAAGCACGGGTCCGCCTTCGTCCCGCCAACGCGGTGTCGGCATTGGCTGCCGCGCTGCCCGCCTCGGCTCAACCAACAGGGAAACCCCCTACCTTTCTTCACATTCATGCATCCATGCGAACGACTCGCCCGTATCTGTGGGGGACACGAAAACAGGCGCGTTTCCATGGCTAGCCTCGGACCCCATCCGAACATGCACCACGACGGCATCTCGTCAGCCACTACCGACGCGGTCGATTCGCGCTCGTGGCCGGCGCGCACACTGCGCCGCTGGTTCGACACCAGCGCGGCGGTTGCGATCGACGAGCGTCGAGAGGACCGCATCGACTGGCTGCGCGCAGCACCATTCATCGCGATGCACCTGGCCTGCGTCGGGGTGATCTGGGTCGGCGTATCTCCGGTCGCGTTGATCGTGGCGGCCGCGCTCTACGTGGTGCGCATGTTCGCGCTTACTGCGTTCTATCACCGTTACTTCTCGCATCGCACTTTCCAGACCTCGCGCGCCGTGCAATTCCTGTTCGCGTTGATCGGTGCGTCCTGTGTGCAGCGTGGTCCGTTGTGGTGGGCTGCGCATCACCGTCATCACCATCGCGTGACTGATACTCCGGCCGATCCGCATTCGCCGCGAGTGCACGGTTTCCTGTGGAGCCATGTGGGCTGGTTCCTCACCCCGCGCAATTTCCGCACCGACCTCGTGCGCGTGCCGGATCTGGCGAAGTATCCGGAGCTGCGCTGGCTGGATCGCTTCGACATTGCCATTCCGGTCCTGCTCGCCGTCGTGATGTATGGACTTGGTGCACTGCTGCATCACGTGGCGCCGCACCTGGGCACCAGTGGCGGACAGATGCTGATCTGGGGTTTCTTCGTGTCGACTACCGTGCTGTTCCATGCCACGGTGACGATCAACTCGCTGGCACATCGTTTCGGCAAGCGCCGTTACGACACCAAAGACGACAGTCGCAACAACCTGTGGCTGGCGCTGCTCACCTTCGGCGAAGGCTGGCACAACAACCATCACTTCTTTCCCGGCTCCAGCCGCCAGGGTTTCAACTGGTGGGAAGTGGATCTCACCTGGTACGGACTCAAGTTGATGTCCGCGTTGGGTCTGGTGCGCGGACTCAAGCCGGTACCGACGTGGGTCCTGGCGAAAGCGCGGAGCTGATCATGCGCATCGCCGTGGTGGGATCGGGCATTGCAGGGCTGGCATCGGCATGGCTGCTGTCACGCGAACACGAGGTTACCCTGTTCGAGGCCGGCAATCATTTTGGTGGCCACACGCACACCCACGAGGTCGAGCAGCAGGGCAAAAACTACCGCGTCGACAGCGGCTTCATCGTGCACAACCCGGATCACTATCCGCTGCTGACCCGGATGTTCGACGAGCTCGGCGTGGCATCGCAACCAACCACGATGAGCTTCTCGGTGCACAGCGAGGCCACCGGCCTGGAATACAACGCGGCCACGCTGGATTCGCTGTTCTGCCAGCGCCGCAACCTGGCGTCGCCGCGTTTCATCGGCATGGTGCGCGACTTGATGCGCTTTTATCGCGAAGCGCCGGCGATGCTGCAGTATCCCGATGACACCACCACCCTGGGCGAGTACCTCGAGCGCTTCGGCTACGGCGCAGCGTTCCGTGACGAGCACCTGATCCCGATGGCTTCGGCACTGTGGTCATCGCCGCCGGCAAAGATTCTCGCCTTCCCTGTTCGCTATCTGGTGCAGTTCATGGCCAACCACCAGATGCTGCAGGTCAGCGACCGGCCGCAATGGCGCGTGGTTCGTGGTGGCTCGTCGACTTACGTGCAGGCGATGCGCGCGCGCTGGCAGGTGCGGGAGCGCCTGAACTGTCCGGTACGTGCGGTGCGTCGGCATGCCTTTCACGTGGATGTGGAGAGTGCGGCCGGTACCGAAGCCTTCGATCAACTGGTACTGGCCTGTCACAGCGATCAGGCACTCACGCTGCTCGCCGATGCCAGCGAGCGCGAACATGCCGTGCTTGGCGCAATGCACTACCAGGTCAATGAAACCGTGTTGCACACCGATGCAAGCGTGTTGCCGATTCGCCGCAAGGCATGGGCAGCGTGGAATGCCTGGCTGCCGCGTGATCCCGATCA
>JBDTZX010000169.1:0-2894 GCA_040004895.1 Rhodanobacter sp.
CGCCTGAGGCTGGCATCGCAGGAGGCGCGCACGTAGTCCGGCGTGCCGTTGACGCCGCGCTTCTTCGGGTCGGCCGGGTCACGCATGATGCCGAACTTGGTCGCGATGAAGGCGTCCTTGCGGCGCCCCTTGATCGCCTTGCCGACCAGCTCCTCGTTGAGGAAGGGACCGTACATGTCGGCGGTATCGAGCAGGTTGAGGCCACGATCGAGCGCGTGCCGGATGGTGGCGATCGATTCGGCATCGTCGCGCGCGCCGTAGAAATCGCTCATGCCCATGCAACCAAGGCCGAGCGCTGACACGGTGGGACCGTTGTTGCCAAGTGTGCGGGTCTGCATGACGGTTCTCGCCGGGAGGGAAGTTGCAGACATGGTGCGCCGATGCATTGTTGGGATAAATGGTCAATAATGACTATCACTATTCCATTGAAAACAACAATAGCCATGGACCGTCTGCACGCCATGCGGTTGTTTGCAAGGATCGTCGAACTCGGCAGTTTCACCGCCGCTGCGGACGATCTGGGATTGCCGCGGGCGACCGTCACGCATGCCATCAAGCGGCTCGAAACGCGCCTTGGCACGCAGTTGCTGCAGCGGACCACGCGCAGGGTCAGCACCACCCGCGATGGCGAAACGTTCTACGGCCATTGCGTGCGGCTGCTGCTCGACATGGACGAGGTCGAGACGAATTTCCGCGAGGCCGCGGTGCAGCCGAAAGGACGGCTGCGCATGCACATCTCGGCCTCGCTGGCCCGGTTGCTGGTGATCCCGGCGCTGCCGGCGTTCTATGCGCGCTATCCGCAGATCGAGCTGGACATCGGTACCGGCGACCATTTCGTCGATCTGGTGCGAGAGGGTGTCGACTGTGTCGTCCGCGTCGGCGAGCTGGGCGATACCGGTATGGTCGGAAGACGTCTGGCCACTTTGGCGCAGTCTACGGTGGCCAGTGCCGACTACATGCATCGGCATGGCCAGCCGCAGTCGCTGACCGATCTGCACCAGGGCCATCTTGCGGTCAACTGGGCGTCGCCCACCACCCGTCGCCCGGAACCACTCGAATTCATGGTCGGTCGCCAGCGGCGCGAGGTGAGCCTGCCGGGAAAAGTCACGGTGAGCGGCGCCGATGCCTATCTTGGATGCTGCATGGCCGGACTGGGGCTTGCTCAGTTCTCGCGCTATCGGGTCGCCGACGAACTGGCGAGTGGCGCCATGCGCGAAGTCTTGCCGGACACGCCCCCGCCCTCGCTGCCGATGACGGTGCTGTACCCACCCCAGCAGCAGATGCCGGCACGGTTGCGGGTGTTCGTCGACTGGCTGGTGGAGCTGACTGCGGATCAGCGCTGAAACAGGCTCAATACCGCGCCACACCGTGGTGTGGCGTGCTGGTGCCGAGTGTGTCGCTGCTCAGCGGTGCGCCGGCCGCCCGCAGTGCGCCGCGCTGTTCTCCCAGCGGGAGCTGCAGCATGCAGTCTTCGAAGCGCGCGAGTTTCTGGAATACCGGCAGCGCCTGCACCGACGCCACCAGCGCGGCGCTGCGCGGCCATCGGGCCGCGTCGATCGTGTAACGAACGAACGACGCGGTACGGAAAAAACAGGCAATGCTGATGTCGGCGATCGAGAACGTGCCCAGCGCGAATCCATCCTCCGGCAATTGACTCTCCAGGTAATCCAGCGCAGCGGGAATCTCCACCTCGCGCGCATGTTGCACGACGGCCTGATCGGTGTTCTCGCCGAACACGTGACGCCGGATTGCCAGCTGGTAGAACAGTTTCCAGATCAGGCCGTCGGCCAGTCGCGTGTCGGCGTATTCCTCCAGCCAGCGCGCGTGCGCGCGATCGCCGATATCGGCCGGGTACAACGCTGGTGTCGGATAGCGTTCCTCGAGGTACTGGCAGATCACCGAGGAATCATTCAGCACGAAGCGGTCGTCGATCAGTACCGGCACACGTCGCAAGGGACTCAGTCGGGAAAACTGTTCGTCGCCCACGAATGGAGCGATCGGGTCGATCTCGTAGTCGACACCTTTCAGCTCCAGACACACCAGCACCTTGCGCACATACGGCGAAATGTAGTTGCCGATCACTCTGAGATGCTGCGCCATGACGCGATTTCCTCAAGCAGGACATGCAGCGTGCGGCGGCAGCGACAGTCGCGTCAAGCCGGCGCATCGATCCCGCTGACGGTTGCCCGGCTCGACTGGCCGATCAGATTGCCATCGCGGAATGGATGTCGGCCACGGTGCTTTCGCCGAGAGAGATCCGATTGCGCATGCAATCCCGTTTACCTGTCGCAGGCAATCCCCGACCCATCGTGTAGGCGTTGCCCTATCGTTTTTCACGCCTGTCCGATTCAGCATTCGGGGGGTCTTGTCCGGCCGGTATCGACGGATGAAATCTTCGCGGACGCTCAGGGAAACGAATTCAGCGACAGTGCCCGTCTGGACGAAAGTCCGGCGACCAAAGCCGTGTTGCCCGTTCGCGGCGCGTCATGCCTTACATTCATAGGAGAAACTGTCAGTGAAGATCAAAGCACTCATCCTCTTTTCATCTCTTGCCCTGCTTGGCGGCTACGCGCAGGCGGGCTTCAGTGCCGGGACCGATCCGGCAAGCAGCAGCTCCGTCGTGGGAACGCCGGCTGTCGGCAGCAAGTTCGCGAAGGTCCGGGTGGGCATGTACTCCAAGGAAGTGATGGACCTGATCGGTCCGCCGACCGATCAGAAATCCTACGCGACCGGCAAAGCCTGGATCCCGTTCCATTTCGGCGGTGACAACTACCGCATGGAGTTTCTCTACAAGGGCGAGGGCTCGCTGACGTTCTCCGGCGGCGGCATCGGCAGCAGCGCGCTGAAGCTGATCCGGGTCACCGTGAACACCCAGGAATCGGGCTACGTCCACT
>JBDTZX010000115.1:0-2881 GCA_040004895.1 Rhodanobacter sp.
TCTCGTATTTTTTCCAGCGCTGCACCGCGCCGCGATAGATGGGTTCGCGCACCTGTACCGCGCTGGCGGTGGTGGCCGGCGCCTTGTTGTGTTCGAAGTGCAGGCAGGCGTCATTCCATGGCAGCCCGCAGAACTCGAGCAGTTGGCGCGAGCTGGCTTCCTGCGAGTCCACCAGCTGGTCGTAGTCGATTTCGAGGATGCGCCCGGGGAATGTCTGTTTCCAGTGCGCCATCAGCCGGTCGAACAGGATGTAATAGCGACCGGTGTCGAGCAGGTCGTACGAATAGTCGTGATTCGGCGAAGCAAGGCCGAACAGCTGGCGAAAATTGCTGAGGCAGGTATCCATCGGATCGCGCCGCAGGCAGATGATCTTCGCATTCGGCAGCGCATTGGCGATCGCACCGACGTACAGGAAATTGTGCGGCAGCTTGTCGATGAAGCGTGGCGAGTGGCCGGTATCGGGTCGCGTGCTGGTCAGGTAATCCTCGCCCAGGCGCCGCCAGTCGAGATCGCAGGCGCGTTCGACGGTATCGATATCCAGCAGGTTGGGCGTGCGGCTGCCGGACGCGCGCTTGAACGCCAGCGGGAAGTTGGACAGTTCGCCGGCGGCATGAACGTCCGGATGGCTGGAAATGATGCGTTCGACCAGTGTCGTGCCCGAGCGCGGCATGCCCAGGATGAAGATGGGTTCGTCGGTGGGACAGCCGCTGCCTGGCGACTGCGGTCCGGCAGTTACACGGATGAACAACTCGAACAGCGTCGCATCGAATTGCGCCGAGTAGTTGCGCATGGAGCGGCCGGCCTTCTTTCCTGCAAGCAGATGCTCGAATGCCCGGGGGTACTCGGCCATGTCCTCGTATTCCTTGGCCAGCGCAAGGTGCAAATTCATCTGAGCGAGAGCGTTGCCGGCGCTTTTGGGCAACAGCGAATGCAGTCGCTGCAGGTGATTGCTGTCAGGCGTCTGCTTGCGCAACTGCGCCAGCGCCAGATGCACGCCCCAGTAGCTCGAACTGAGGCCGAGACATGCCTCGAACTCACGTTCGGCGGCGTCCATGTGGCCCAGAAACACCAGTGACTTGGCGAAATTGTATCGATAGGCTGGCTGATGTCGTGCCAGCGCCACGGCGCGGCCATACAGGGCCGTCGCGCGATCGTGCGCGTTGGCGCGGGTGAAGATGACCCCCAGCGTGTCGAGCGTCTGCGCGTCCAGCGGTGACAGCGTCAATGCACGCTCCGCGACGATGACTGCATCGGCGGACAGGTTGACCATTGAAAGCGCTTTCGCGAATTGCGTCGAATAGTCGGCACGCTGCGGATACAGGTTTACGGCACGCTGCAGGAATTCCAGCGCCTGCGCCATCAACTGCAGCTCCATCGCGGTCAGTCCGGCGAGATAGAGCAGTTCGGGATGCTCGGGCGTCTGCGGCAGCAGCTGTACGGACAATTCGAGTGCTCGCCGCCAGTCGCGCCGGTTGTAGGCGGCGACGGTCTGGCTGAACAGCTGGGCGGTATCGTTCATGAAATTCCGGAGGGCGGGTGCAAGGGAGGAGTGGTTCCAAAACGCCGCAAAATCCAGGCCTTTCCGTCACGGTCGACGGGGGTGTGCTTGGATTGTCCCGCGATCGCGTGCTGCGCCAGTGTGTGAAAAGTCTTCCGAAAGCGCGACCGATGAAACGGGATTCGTCATGGTTCTCCGAATCGGCGAGAAATCCGCCGAACATGCGGATGATGCGGTTGGCGTGCCTCGGCCCGAACGCGGGCGCGGCCCGGTAATATAACAAGTTGAGGGATTCCCTCGATGCAGCATGACGACGAAATCTCGTCGCACCGATTGACACTCGTGCACTGCCACACGACAATGTGCGCGCCCTCCGGCGCGTCTGCCGGCGAGCTCCCAGTCCTGACAAATCAAGGCATATGGACGTTTACCCTAGTCGCAACGTCGACATCCGCTCGCTTCGGGTGCCGGCGCCGCATAACAATCTGAACGCCTCCGGCGACCGCATGCGGTCGGCTGGTGCTTTCCTCGACTAGGAAAGTCCCGGCCCACCCCTGACGACGCCCTGGCGTCGTTACGAGGAGATGGGCCCATGAAGCTCCTTCGCGATCTCATCCGTCTGCGTGCCGCCGGCCGCCGGCTGCTGTCCGTTCGCCGCGATTCACACACACGACACTACGCCATCACGGTGCCGCAGCCGCTGCATCGCATGGCCGAAACCGCCCGTGGTCACGCGCCGGTAACCGCCGGTGAGCACACTGCCGGAACGTCGATGTCGTCCGCAGCGCTGCGTCTCGCATCCAGCTGATGATCCGCGCCTGCACATTCCGCAAGGGCTGACCTCTGCCAGTGACGTACATGCGATTGCCGCCGCGGACATCTGACAGACGTCTGGGCGGCCAAACGTCGTAGCCGCACGGCCGGAACACGCCGCTGCGCTGCCGCGGCACGGACATCAATGAATCACCGGTAGCGACTCATGAAGAATCTCAACCAGACGGCAGGCAAGACGCTGCCGGTGGCAGTGCGTGCGGTGGTGGCGGTGGAGGCATTCCGCGCCAATCAGGAATTGCTGGCGGCATTGCAGACCACCACGAACGGCCTCGACGAAGAGCAGATCGAAGAGCGGCTGCACCGCGACGGTGCCAACGAGGTGTCGCACGAAAAGCCGCCGCACTGGACGCTGCAGCTGCTGCGCGCGTTCAAGAATCCTTTCATCATCGTGCTGCTGGTGCTGGCGGGAGTGCAGATCTTCCTCACGCCGGACGATCCATCGGGACCGATCATCATCGGTGTGATGGTGGCCATCAGCGTGCTGCTCAGTTTCAGCCAGGAATACCGTTCCTCGCGCGCGGCCGAAAAGCTCAAGGCGATGGTGCGCAA
>JBDTZX010000396.1:0-2875 GCA_040004895.1 Rhodanobacter sp.
GATGCCGAGCGCATCCGGCTGGCTGGCGCGCACATCGAGCAGCCGCAGAACCGGTCGCGTGCGTTCGGCGGCACGCAACTGGATTGCTTCGCCGGCATCGAGCTGCAGATCGACGCTGCCTTCGTAGACGCCGCTTTCGGCCAGTTCGATGATCAGTGCGCGCAACGGCTGGCCGGGCGGCGCGGCGAATTTGGCTTGCGCCCACGCGGTCAAGGCGGCCGCGATACTGGCGTAGTGGCCGTCTGGCCAGACTCTGTTCGGATCACTGTCAGGCAATGAGCAGTGCACGATATAGCGGGTCGCGCCTTCGAGCTCGGTGGTCGTGCGCCCGTATTCGCCACCACCGAGGTCGGCCGCAAAACCGTATTGATAGGACACCCATACACCGCGCTTCGGGCGCTGGTTGGCGGGAAACATCAGCCGGCCGAGTTCGGGGTCGATCGCCACATGACCGCGCGGCACCTGATAGCGCCAGCCGGACAGATCGGCTGCGATCAGCAGCTCGCGCGGTACCGGCAAACCCTGACCCTTGCCCGGCCAGTCCGGCGCATGGATCAGCACGCTGTTGCCATCGCCATAGAGTTCGGCCGACACGCTGGCGTAGTCCGCCCGTGCACCGCGCTCGGCAAAACGATAGCGTCGCAGCGGCACCGGCAGGTTGATTTCGCCGGCGATATGCGTGGGCAGCGTCTCCTCGCGCGGACGCTGGAACAACGGCGTGTCGTTGCCGAGCACACTGAAGCTGAAACAGTGCGGGCCGCGTTCTTCCACGCAGTACGCCGGTGTGCGCGTCACCGGATAGCTGCGCAGGCGAAACGCGAACACCGCGACGTCGGGCAGGTTGAATCGGCCACGCCGATGCGGACTCTGCATCCGCCGCACGTCGACGCTGTGCGCGCATGAATCGAACGCGCCGTTGTCCCAGCCGATCCGCTGCAACCGACCTGGATCGCGCAGGTCGGCGGTGCCGCCGCGTCGCGGCTGTCGATGGTCGAGGTGCTGCATCCAGCCCAGCAGATGCCGGGATTCGACCGCGCGCGCCGGCCACCCGGCCGCATCCCGCGCGAGGTCTTCCAGCAGCGACAGCGTGCCCTTGCGCCGCCGCGCATCGATCGTGTTTGCCACGTCGGCGCGCGGTGCCAGCACGCGGCCCAGGCCCGCCGCACACGACCCGCTGGACGCATCCAGCGTGGCCGCTTCCGGCAACAGGGTGTAGCCGAGCAGGTCGCCGATATACGGCACCGCCCAGTCGTCGCAGGTCTCGATGAACCAGTTGGCGTAGAGCCGCGTGATGTCCTGTTCCAGCACACTGGCCTGGCTGGAGAACACGCGCAGCAGGTCGCGCAGCGGGTAGCCCTGCTCCGCATCCCGCATGCGGTAAATCACCGGCAGCAGGTCGTACAACCGATCCGGTTGCGCGCTCATGACGGCGCCTCCTGCAGCAGCAGCGTGTCGGGAACGTTCGGCGGCAGATAGGCCAGCTGCGCCGGATGCAGTGCGCCGACGCTGTCGTAATGTGTCGGCAGCACCTGTACGCGCGGTGGCACGTCGGAGCTCGCCGGCGCGGCATGGATCGACAGCGAGGTATCGTCCGTCCCATCACTGTCATCGGAAGAACCGAAGCCGGCAAGCAGGGTCGTCTCATCGAGGGTGCCGAACGCATCCACGTCGACCCAGGCGACGCCGCGCACCGCCTGCATGCAGGCGACGATCTCGCTGAGGTAGACGTTCTGCGCCAAAGCCCGCCGCTCGAAGCCGAACGCATCGAGCAGTGCCGCACGCAGCGACGGCTCGACCGCTTCCCACACATAGTCGGGTCGCAGGCCGACCTTCGCGCTCAGGGTCAGCGCCAGCAGTTCGCGCACGTCCAGTTGCAGCGGCAGCGACGGATCGCCGTACCGCTGCAGCGCCTGCAGCAGGTTGCGATAGAGATCCGAGCCGGGATCGATCGGCGCGTCGTCGGCGCCGGCGATGGTCACCTGCACCCGCGTACCGAGCTTGATCGCGGTCGCCTTGCCGACACCGCCGAAGCTGCGTGCGAAGTCGGCGTAGTCCGGTACCGAGACCAGCCGGTCCAGCGCCAGCACCGCCAGCGGCACGTTGCGGCGCGCCTGGTCACGCGTTTCCGCATCGGCGCCGCCGGAGGCGCGCAGCGGATTGATCACGTCCTTGACGCCCAGCGGCTTGGTCGCCAGCAGACTGATCTGCCGCGCGCTCGCGTTGCCCGCAGTACCGATGCCATTGCGATAGGTCGCAGTGATGTTCTCGATTCCGGTCGGCAGGCGCGCACCGTGGATACCGTCACCGAACACCACGCGGGTCTTGCCGCTGTCGTCGGTGGCGGTGACGAAGTTGCGATCGGCAGCAGCGACGAACGCTAGGTTGCGTGTTTCGTTCCACTGCATGTCGTTGACGCGGACGCTGAGCGTGCTCTGCACGCCGTCGACGGTCGCGGCGGAAACGCAAGTCAGCGGCGATTGCTTCAGCACGAACACCTGCATCGACATGCCGCCATTGCCACTGCCGAGCACCTCGTTGCGTGTCTCGCCGTGCGTCGCGTGCACCACGTTGGCGCGCACCACCACGCTGTCGCGCCGGTAGCTGTAGGCCAGGCCCTGGTTGGCGAACACCAGCGTGCTGTGCACGGTGTCACCCGGCAGCTGCGCATCCACGCCCTGCTCCACCGCAGCGAGCATCACCAGCTCGGCGGCGTTTACCGCATCGGTGCCGGGCACGTCGGTGCGCTGGCCTTCGACGATCACCCAGCGACCGGCCTTGAGTCCGTCGACCGCGGTGGCCAGTCCAAGCCGGGTGTTGCTGTCCGAGCTGATCCGCGGCGCGCTGCCGTCGGCGGCGGTGCTGCCGACGCTGTCGC
>JBDTZX010000341.1:0-2866 GCA_040004895.1 Rhodanobacter sp.
ACAGGGGCTGATGCAATGACCAACCAAATCCAATCCGTCCGGGGCCGTGTCATGCGCCATGCGAGCCGTTACATCTTGTCGGGCCTGCTGATCGCCGGCGTGACCTGGACCAGTGCCGCGATGGCGGCCAGCACCACGCTGAAGAATGTCAGCTACGAAGCGTTGCCTGGCGGCGCGGTCGAGCTGCACATGGACTTCGGAACCGGTCCGGTACCGCAGCCGAAGATCTTCACCACCGGCAATCCGCCTCGAATCGCGATCGATTTCGCCGATACCGACAATGCCGCTCCACGGCATCTCGATGTCGGCAAGGGGTCGACATCCGGCGTGTCCTCAGTTGAGGCAGGCGGACGCACCCGGGTGGTGGTCGAATTGATGCGCGAATCGACCTATCGCTCGCGAGTGCAAGGTAACAGCCTGGTACTGACCGTCAACAACGGCACGGCGGACCAGTCCATCACCACCGCTGCCACGATCGACCCGTCCAAGGCGCTGCCTTCGGCAATGAGCGGTCCGGCCATTTCCAATATCGATTTCCGCCGGGGCCCCAACGGCGAAGGCCGCGTGCTGATCAATTTCAACGGCGGCGGCGCTAACGCCCAGATGACCCACAAAGGCGACAAGGTGCTGGTCAGCATCGATCACGCCAACCTGCCGGCCAATCTTGCGCAACGTCTGGACACGCTGGACTTCGCCACCCCGGTGCAATCCATCGTCACCCGGGCAGGTCCGGGTGGCGGTGTGCGGATGGAGATCGCGGTCAAGGGCAACGTCAACACGTCGGCTTACCAGACGGCAGACCAGTACGTGGTCGAAGTGGCGCCCAAGAAAGCCGTGGCGAATGCCTCGACGGCAGGCAAGCCTGGACAGGAGCCGAGCTACAACGGGTCGCGCGTCACGTTCAATTTCCAGGACATCCCGGTGCGCTCGGCATTGCAGCTGATCGCGGACGTTTCCAAGCTGAATCTGGTGGCTTCGGACAGTGTGGGCGGCAGCGTCACCCTGCGGCTGGACAACGTGCCATGGGACCAGGCGCTCGACGTGATTCTGCGTGCCAAGAGTCTCGACAAACGTCGCAACGGCAACGTGATCTGGGTGGCACCGCAGGGCGAGCTGGCCAAGTACGAGCAGGATGTGGCCGACGCCAAGCTCAAGGCGCAGGATACGGCTGAACTGGTGACCGACTACGTGCCGATCAGTTATGGCAAGGCGAAGGATATTGCCACCCTGCTGACGACCGGCAGCATGCAGGGAACCGGCGGCGGCGGTGGAAGCTCCACCGGCTCTCGTGGCTTTCTGTCGACGCGCGGCAGCGTCTCCTTCGATGAGCGCACGAACACGCTGCTGATCAACGACACCCCGGACAAGATCAAGCAGCTGCGCGATCTGATCGCGGTCCTGGACAAGCCGGTACAGCAGGTGCTGATCGAATCGCGCATCGTGATTGCCACCGACAGCTTCACCCGCGATCTGGGCGCCAGGTTCGGCGTGTCGGCCCAGCGGAACAATCCGAGTGGCCAGACCATTTCGACGGGTGGGGCACTTATAGGCACCGGCAACGGTACCGGCGGACTCAACGTCAACCTGCCGGCCACCGGCGCAACCAGCGGCTTCGGCCTGGCCATTCTGGGCGCCAATTACGCCGTCGATCTCGAACTGTCTGCGGCACAGACCGAGGGACGTGGCGAAGTGATCTCCAGTCCGCGCGTGATCACCGCCAACCAGCAGGAAGCGGTGATCCGGCAAGGCCAGGAGATCGGTTACGTGACGTACCAGAGCAGTGGCGGCACTAGTGGTGGCCAAGGTCAGGCGACGGTCCAGTTCAAGGACGCCGTGCTTGAGCTGAAAGTGACTCCGACGATCACCGCCGACAACCGCGTCTATCTGGCGATCAACGTCAAGAAGGATGCATTGAACAAATACATCACTGTGCCGGGCAGCGGCCAGGTGCCGGTCATCGACACGCGCGAGCTCAATACCTCTGTGCTGGTCGACAACGGCCAGACCGTGGTGCTCGGTGGCATCTACGAAGTCAACAAGACCAATACGGTGTCCAAGGTACCGGGTCTGGGCGACATTCCGGGCATCGGCCTCCTGTTCCGCAACACCTCGCGCGACGACACCAAGGCCGAGTTGCTGATCTTCGTGACGCCACGCATCCTCAGTGACACTCTGCAGTAAGTTCTTTCATGTCTGGTGGAAAGAGGCGGCTCCGGCCGCCTCTTTTTTTTGCGCCAGACCAACGCAGGATCGGACCGACTAAACTTCCGCCGATGATTGCGGTCTCTAGCACGCGGCCGGCCGACGCCATGCCTGTGGCGGAACGCGCGGCACCCTCCAACGGAACTCGACATGGATACACCCGACATCCCGACTCCCACCGTTCTGCAGCAGGCTTTCAGTCGGCTGCGCGAGGATCTGCAGCGCTGCATCATCGGCCAGCCGCACTTGATCGATTGCCTGTTGATCGCACTGCTGGCCGATGGTCATCTGCTGGTTGAGGGCGCGCCAGGCCTGGCCAAGACCACGGCGGTGAAGGCGATGGCGGCACGCATCGAGGCCGACTTTCACCGCGTGCAGTTCACTCCCGATCTGTTGCCGGCCGACCTTACCGGCACCGACATATTCCGGCCGCAAAGCGGCAGTTTCGAATTCGAACGTGGCCCTTTGTTCCACAACATCGTGCTGGCGGATGAAATCAACCGCGCGCCCGCGAAGGTGCAGTCGGCCTTGCTCGAAGCCATGGCCGAGCAGCAGATCACGGTCGGACGAAATACCTGGCATCTGCCCGAGCTGTTCATGGTGATGGCAACGCAGAATCCGATCGAGCAGGAAGGCACATTCACCTTGCCCGAAGCCCAGCTCG
>JBDTZX010000216.1:0-2860 GCA_040004895.1 Rhodanobacter sp.
TGTTCCTGCGCCGGCTGGCACCCACGCTGATTGCCGCGATCGCGGTGCCGCTGTCGCTGGCTGGTGCGTTCGTGGTGATGTACATCCTCGGCTACACGTTGAACAACCTCACCCTGCTGGCACTGGTGATCGCGATCGGGTTCGTGGTGGACGACGCCATCGTGGTGATCGAGAACATCATCCGGCACATCGACGACGGCATGACACGGATGGAAGCCACGCTGGCCGGCGCGCGCGAGATCGGTTTCACCATCGTCTCGATCACCGCGTCGCTGATCGCGGTATTCATTCCCTTGCTGTTTGCCGGTGGTATCACCGGCATGTTCATGCATCAGTTCGCGGTCACGCTGGTGGCGGCGATCGTGGTCTCTGCGGCGGTCTCCCTGACGCTCACGCCGGCGCTGTGCGGACTCTTCCTGAGTGGGCACCAGGTTCACGGACCAGGGGAAGCCAGGCAGCGTTCGCAATTCGCCCGCAGGCTCGATGGCTTTCTCGATCGCTTTCATGCCGGAATGCTGCGCGTCTATTCCAGGGCGCTGAATTTTTCGCTGCGCCATGCGTTGCTGTTTTCGTTGATGCCGCTGGTGCTGATCATCGCGACGGTTTTCCTGTTCACGGTGGTCAAGACGGGTCTGTTCCCTGCACAGGACACCGGCCTGATCGGAGGACGAGCCACCTCCAGCGCCACGGTTTCGTTTGCCGAAAGCAAGGCACGCCTGCAGCGTCTGACCCAGATGCTGCTGGCCGACCCGGATGTCGACAATGTGGGTTCGCGTCTCGGCAGCAGCCGGCAGGGCACCAGCGGTTCGTTCAACATCGACCTCAAGACGCACGCCCAGGGTCGCAAGGACGACACCTTCGCGGTGCTCGCCCGACTGAGCGCCAAGGCCGCCAAGTATCCCGATCTCAACCTGCGGCTGCGACCGATCCAGGATCTTCCCAGCGGCGGTGGCGGCGGTACCAGTCAGGGCGCGCAGTACCAGATTTCGCTGCAGGGCAATGATTCGGCCGAGCTGCAGGAGTGGCTGCCAAAGCTGCAGACCGAGCTGAAAAAGAACCACAAGCTGCGCGATGTGGGCACCGATCTCGATGAGGCGGGCTTGCGCCAGAACATCGTGATCGATCGCGACAAGGCGGCCCGGCTTGGCATTTCAGTGGGTACGGTGGATGGCGCGCTGTACGACGCGTTCGGCCAGCGTCAGGTGTCCACCATCTACTCGGACATCAACCAGTACAAGGTCGTGGTCAATGCGTTGCCCGAGCAGACGGCAACACCGGATTCGCTCAATCGCATCTATGTGCCTTCAGGTAGTGGCCAGATGGTGCCGATCACCGCGTTCACGACCCAGGTTCCCGGACTCGCGCCGTCACAGATCACCCACGAAAACCAGTTCACCACGATGGACCTCAGTTTCAATCTCGCGCCCGACGTGAGCATGGGCGAGGCATTGCAGATCGTGCAGGCGACCGCCAGCAACATGCGCATGCCTGGCGATATCAAGCTGAATGTCGGCGGTGATTTCCGTCGCTTCGAGCAGGCGCAGGGCGCAACGAAATGGCTGTTGCTGGCGGCGATCCTCACGGTCTATATCGTGCTCGGCATGCTGTACGAGAATCTGATTCATCCCCTGACCATCCTCTCCACCCTGCCGGCAGCCGGTTTCGGCGCGATGCTTGCGTTATGGCTGACCGGCACCGAATTGTCGGTGGTAGCGCAGATCGCGCTGGTGTTGTTGATAGGCATCGTGAAAAAGAATGCGATCATGATGATCGATTTCGCGCTGGTGGCCGAGCGCGAACACGGCAAGAGTCCGCTGGAAGCCGCACGTGAGGCATGCGTCGTGCGCTTCCGGCCGATCATGATGACTACCATGGTGGCGATCCTGGCGGCGATGCCGATCGCGATCGGACTGGGCGAAGGTTCCGAGCTGCGTCGCCCGCTGGGTATCGCGCTGATCGGTGGCCTGCTGATTTCGCAGAGTCTGACCCTGCTCAGCACGCCCGCGCTGTATGTCATCTTTTCCTGTCTCGCAGCGCGAAGGAAGGCCTGGTCCACACGTCGACGCACGCGCCGGATGGGCCTGGCGCCCACCACCATCGGGTGAACGCGCGCTGCATGCCGTGCATCGGGCCTGTGATATCGAAAAGCGCGCCCGAGGTTTTTTGCATCATGTCTGAATCGTTTGTTGGCGCGCTCACAGGCCGTTAACCTCAAGCTGGCTATCACTGCTGCCTGATCCAGATGGATGCGACAGCATGAGTGGCGGCAGCAGATCGGACGATGTCGATACCCGGGAGGCCCAGGGCGCGCAAGCCGGAATCGTTGCACCAGCCACAAGGGCTGATTCTCTGGATGTACCATCGCATGAGACTGCGGTGATCGACGAGACCACCATCTACCTTGTGCTGCAGAGAGATACGCTGGCAACGATCGCTGCGCGCTTCTACGGAAACGCCCATGCATGGAAGCTGATTTTCGATGCCAACCGCGATCAGCTCAGCGATCCGGAACAGATCGAGCCCGGACAGATGTTGAAGATTCCCACCAAGCCATGAACCAGGAGATTGCCCGATGAAGATGATCCGCCAGACCTTGATGTGTACCCTTTCGCTGGCTGCCGTACTTGCCCTGAGCGCGTGCGGCAAGAGCAGCGACGATTCCGCCGCCACCACGACGCCCGCGCCGGCCGCCACGGTGCCGGCACCGATGCCCGCCGCACCGCCGGCAACCGCATCCACGGCCCCCGCCATGGGCAGCTCTGCGATGACACCTGCAGCGTCCGGCTCGGCAATGACGCCGATGGACAGCAACGCACCGGCCATGCCGGCAAGCGGTTCGACGGCAGGGCACTGATCCAGC
>JBDTZX010000449.1:0-2859 GCA_040004895.1 Rhodanobacter sp.
CGGGTCTGGCTGGCGGCCAGCACGTACAGGTTGTCGTGGCGCTTGTCCTTGATCAGCGACTGCTTCAGCGTCGCCTCGCCGTGCACGACATTGACGAAGTCGTATACCACGCGTCGCTCGCAGCCCATGATCAGGTCGAGATTGCGCAGGCCGACGTCGAAGTCGATCACGGCGACTTTCTTGCCGGCCATCGCCAGGCCGGTGGCAAGCGAGGCACTGGTCGTGGTCTTGCCGACGCCGCCTTTGCCGGAGGTGACAACGATAATCTCAGCAGTCAAGGGTTCATCTCCCGGTGGTTCTTGTTGTCGTTCTTGTTGTGGGGCATCAGAGCCTGGCGATCAGCAGCTTTTCGCCATCCAGCCAGCATTGCACGGACTGACCTTCGAGGTCGTCAGGAATTTGTTCGAACACGCGGTACTGGCCGGCGATGGCGACCAGTTCGGCGCGGAAGTCGGAGACGAAGATGCGCGCCTTTTCGTCGCCCTGCGCACCGGCCATGGCGCGGCCGCGCAACCCGCCGTAGATGTGGATGTTGCCGTCGGCGATCACTTCGGCGCCGTTGGCGATCGTGCCGGTGACGATCAGGTCGCGCTCGCGCGCATACACCTGCTGCCCGGACCGCACCGCGCCGGCATGCTGCTGTGCGCCCAGCGCGCTGCCGGGTGCGGGCGCGGAGAGAATCGGCTCGCGCTCGATCGTTGCGGCTGGTTCGGCGACCGTCGATGGCTCGGCCGCTGCCGCCGCCGTGTTGCCGTGAACGGGCTCGTAGGCGGCGCGGAACTTGGCGATCAGCGGCAGACCCATGCGCCGGGCCAGTGCCTCGGTATCGCTGGTGCCGTAAGCCAGTCCGACCGGCAGCATGCCGGCGCTGCGCACGGCTTCGAGCAGTGCGTCGACCGTGCCGTCGTCGGGCAGGTCGAGCAAATGGCTCAGATCCAGCACCACCGCCGCTCGGGAAAACATCTGCGGCGCGGCGCGTACGCGTCGTTCCAGTTCGTCGCACAAGGCGGCGGCATCGACACGGCGTACCCGCACGCAGGCCATGCCAACCTGGCCGAAGCGCAGGTCGCAGGCGTCGGAGGTTTCCATCTTCGCGTTCATGACGGACGCTCACCGGCGAGACGGCGTCGGGCGAGGTCGAGCTCGGGCGGTCGTTCCCGTTCGGCCAGCCATGGCACGTCGGGCAGGCCGCCATGATCGAGCCAGGTTTCGCGCACGAACGTGTAGCTGGGCAGATCCTTGGCCAGCAGGCTGACTTGAGGCCCCTTTCTGGCCATGCGTTGCTGCCCGACTTCCTGGAAACCGTAGGTACCGTGAAACAGCACCACCACGTCATCGCGGGGTTCCAGGAAAACTTCGCAGGCCAGCAGCGGCACGCGCACCTCGGCATAACTGTGCACATCGCAATAGAAGATGCGGCCCAGCCCGTGGCGGCGGAACGCGTTGGCGATCACGATGCGGTCGATGTAGACGAACTGCGGATAGCGCTCGGCGAACCAGCGGTAATTCGGACTTTCGTAGTCGCCGCCTTCGCGCAGGGCGATCAGGAACCCGGCCAGCTGGCCGTCGATCTCGGCCACGCGGAAATATTCGGCGTGCTGGTGGAAGTAACGCAGCTGGGTGGCGTCGAGGGCGAGGATGGAGCGACCGGCGGCGTTGTTGAGCGCCAGTACGGCATCCAAGTCGTGCTCGCGCACGTCGCGGATGGCAACGGCCATTCGTTTCTCCGCAATGATGGACGGGAACAAGGCCATCAATGGCCTCGCACAATGCCGCATTATGGCATGCGGTCGATGGCTGGACACCTCGCATTGCACATGTAAAGGCTTCGTAAACACGTACCGACGAGGAACATTCATGTCTGGGCATGACTTCTCGCGGATTGCGCGAAATCCCCGCACGTCCAATGATGTGCGGGATGCGCTGGCCATTCTTCAATCATGTCCGTCTGCTCCGTTACGTGGGTTTCTTCACCTACCTGACGGTGGGCACGCCCTTGGTCACCAACTGGGCTTCCGAACGTATCAACGAGCTGCAGCAGCCGAGACTTTCCTTGTTGCTGTGGACCCTGTGCTATCTCGTTTTCGGATTGACCTACTGGATGGTTACCAGCAATCTCGGCTCCCGCCGTTACCTGGGGTTGAAACTCGCGGGACTGGCGCTGATGACGCTGTCGGCAGTGGCGGTGGGCTGGTACAGCCATAGCGGCTTGTCAGCGATGCTGATGGTGGTGGCGTCGCTCGCCTTGCCGTGGCTGTTGCCGTTCTGGCTGGCCGTTTTCTGGCTGGTGCTTCAACAGCTGAGCCTGGTGCCGGTGTTTGCGACCTTTTCGGAGTTTGGCCACAGCTCCGTGCTGATCGGCATGCAAACATGTCTCTACCTGGGCATTTCCATGCTGGTTTTCGTCGCTTCTTCGGTGGCCAGTCAGCAGGCCGAGCAGCGAGAGGCGCAGCGCCGGCTCAATTCCGAATTGCGCGCCACCCGCGCGCTGCTGGCCGAGTCCAGCCGGATCGCCGAACGCATGCGCATCGCGCGTGATCTGCACGATTTGATCGGCCATCACCTGACCGCACTGAGCCTGAATCTCGAGGTGGCCAGTCACCTCACCAACGATGCCGCCGGCGAACACGTGCGCAAGGCGCAAAGCACCGCCAAGCATCTGCTGGCCGATGTGCGCGAGGTGGTCAGCGAGCTGCGCCAGGATGACGCGATCGACCTGACCCAGGCGCTGCGCAGCCTGACCGAGGGCGTGCCCGGACTGAACGTGCACGTGATCATGCCGCCGCGTTTCAGCGTGGAGGATCCGCGCCGCGCGCAGGTCCTGCTGCGTTGCGCGCAGGAAATCATCACCAACACGGC
>JBDTZX010000260.1:0-2855 GCA_040004895.1 Rhodanobacter sp.
AGCGGGATCTGTTCGTAATTGGCTTGCAGGTTCATGCGGGGACGTCTGATGGGTTGCGCGCCGAGCGCGGATAGCCGGTCGATGGTGCCAGAACGCGCCGATCCGGGACAGCTTGCGGGGGCGATGCTGTTGTGCCGGGAAGATTGCCCGGGTTCACCGGGTCTTGCCCTTGATGGCAGGCAACGGCGGCGCGCGCAGCGGCACCGGCGTGGATTGCACGATCGAGGTCGTGGTCTGGCCGTAGCGCAGGAAGCGGTCGAGGATCAGGTCGAGATTTTCCAGCGCATCCAGGTGCACTTTCATGATGAAGCAGTCTTCGCCGGTGACGCGGTGACATTCCACCACCTGCGGCATCTTCTGCGCGAGTTCGGCGATCTTCGGCAGCTGTCCAGGTATCGGACGCACACGCACGTACGCGGTGATCGGCCAGCCCATCGCTTTCGGGTCCAGATCGAGCCGATAGCCGCGGATCACGCCGACTTCCTCAAGCCGGCTCAGGCGTTCCTTCACTGCCGGCGCCGACATGCCGATGGTGGTTGCCAGCTTGGTCACGGGCTGGCGTGGATCCTCCTGCAGGGCATGAATCAGCGCGATATTGCGTGGATCGGACATGAGACTGGAAATCTGAGGCATAGGCTTCACCAAACCTGCAACAAGTAAAAAATGTATCGACGAATCCTTTCTTTCGTGATGGATGATGCGCCAATCCTTTGTAAAAGTAGAGTCATGCATGAGGAACCGGAAACATCGACGATCGTTCGTTCGGCAGCGCTGTCCTCTTCCGCTGCCGAACGACTGCCGCCGCACCTGTATTTCGTGGTCAGCGCGGTATTCCACTATCTTGGTCCGGCGTTTGCCGTACTGCTGTTCGCCCGCGTCGAACCACTTGGCGTAGCGTGGTTGCGGATCGCCAGCGCCGGGCTGATCTTCGCGCTGTGGCGAAAGCCGTGGCGCTACGTGCTGAGGCAGGATGCGCGCGTTCGATGGAACATCGTGGCGCTCGGCGCTGTGCTCGGCTGCATGAACGTCTGCTTCTATCTGGCGATTGCCCGACTGCCGCTGGGCACCGTCGGCGCGATCGAATTCCTCGGTCCCATCGCCCTCGCGCTGACCGGCATGCGCACCCAACGCAACATCGTCGCGCTGGCCCTGGCGGTGGCCGGTGTCTGGATGTTGACCCATGTCCGGCTCGCGGGTGCGCCACTGGGCTTCGTGTTCGCCTTCGCAAACTGCGGGCTGTTCTTGCTGTACATCGTGCTCGGTCACCGTGCCGCAAAGGATGGCGGTCGTGAAGGCGTCGACCGGCTCGCCGCAGCGATGCTGGTGGCGCTGTTGTTGGTCATGCCGCTGGGCTTGCGCGACGCGGCGGTCGCGCTCGCGAACCCGGTTCTGCTCGCGGCGGGCATCGGCATCGGCGTGTCGTCGTCGGTGATTCCGTATGTATGCGATCAGCTGGCGATGGCGCGCCTGCCGCGCGCCACATTCGCGCTGTTGCTGGCGCTATTGCCGGCCACGGCGAGCGTGATCGGCATCGTGGTTCTGCATCAGATCCCCAGCCGCGCCGAAATGATCGGCATCGCGTTGGTGATCGCTGGCGTCAGCCTGCATCGGGTCAGTCGCCGCGAAGTGCAGGGTGACTCTTGAAACACCAACCGGAGGATCAACGATGGACTATATCAATCTGGGCCAATCCGGCCTCAAGGTCTCGCGCATCTGCCTGGGCTGCATGAGCTATTCGGTAACACCCACCGACCAGAGGCCATGGACTCTGGACGAAGAGCACAGCCGACCGTTCATCCAGCGCGCGCTCGAACTGGGGATCAACTATTTCGACACCGCGAACATGTACTCCGGCGGCGACGGCGAGCAGGTGCTGGGGCGGGCGCTGCGCGATTTCGGGCAGCGCGACGAGGTGGTCATCGCCACCAAGGTGTTCTATCCGATGCGCGGCGATGCCAATGGCGGCGGCCTCTCGCGCAAGTCGATCATGACCGAGATCGACGCCAGCCTGCACCGGCTCGGCACCGACTATGTGGACCTCTACCAGATCCATCGCTGGGACGACGCCACGCCGATCGAGGAGACGCTGGAGGCGCTGCACGACGTGGTGAAATCTGGCAAGGCCCGCTACATCGGCGCATCGTCGATGATGGCCTGGCAATTCGCCAGGGCGCTGTACACCGCCGACTTGCACGGCTGGACGCGCTTCGTCTCGATGCAGCCACACTACAATCTGCTGTACCGCGAAGAAGAGCGCGAGATGCTTGGGCTGTGCGCGGACCAGGGCATCGGCGTGGTGCCCTGGAGCCCGCTCGCACGTGGCCGTCTCGCGCGGCCGTGGGAAGACGAGCCGAGCACCGTGCGTGGCGGCTCCGATCCATGGGGAGATGGCGTGTATGCCGCCAGCAAGGCGGCGGACAAGGCGGTGGTGCATCGTGTCGGCGAGGTCGCTGAGCGACTTGATATTCCGCGTGCACAGGTCGCACTGGCGTGGCTGCTGCACAAGTCGGTGGTCAGCGCACCGATTGTCGGTGCGACCAAACCGCATCATCTGGAAGAGGCGGTGGCGGCATTGAGCGTCAGGTTGTCTGACGTGGATATTGCTGCACTGGAAGCACCGTATGTGCCGCATGCCGTGGCCGGCATCGACTAGTGCAGTTGTTCGACCGTGACGCCATGCGACTCGAGTTGCGCCTGCACGCTGTCGGGCCCGGCCAGATGCGCCGCGCCGACGGCGATGAAGATGGTGCCAGGTTGCTGCAGCATCGTGGCGATTTTCGCAGCCCACGCCTGATTGCGTTGCACCAGCAGGCGCTGATAGAGCTTCGGTTCGGTCTGGCGCATGTCCTCGTCTT
>JBDTZX010000394.1:0-2853 GCA_040004895.1 Rhodanobacter sp.
GCGATCTTGTTGGCGATGATGATGGCGTTGTCCAGCGAGGTGCCGCAGGCGCGCGCCGTGGTGATGCCGGGCGTGGTCGGCGCCAGCCCCGAACTGAGCAGCGCCTCGCGCGCCAGATTCCAGTCCGACGAGTGCTTGATCACCGCACCCATCGCCACCTCGCCCAGTTCCACGCCGTGCAAGCCATAGCGTTCGACCAGCGCGCCGAGCACTTTCACCGACATGCCGAAGTTACCGACGTCGGCGTACGCGGTGTTGTTGCGGCAGAACGGGATGCGCACACCGCCGATCACCCCAACGCGCCTCTGCGGCTTTTCCATGGTCGAAACAATCCGTCACACAAGTCGTTCAAGGCTAACCCGCCATGCCGCGCGGCGAAAGGCCAATCGCTGAATGAGTGGGAACATCGCCACTGCTAGAATCGCATCCCTTGTTGTCCGGAATGCCCGCCGTGGAAACGCCATCGCTGCTCGCCCTGTCCGCCGTGCTGGCGCTCGAACCGGTGGTCGGCGAACCGCCGCCGCGCATTTGTCTGAGTCGCAACGAAGCCGCCGAACTGGCTACCCTGGTCGGCGCCGATCTGCACGCACTGCTGCCTCAGGTCAGCGCAACACGGCTGGCGCTGGCCGGCGCGCTGTTCGACCCGGTCGAACTGTTGCGGCCCGGATTTCCGGTCTGGGCCACACTGGAGGAACTGGCCCGACGCGTGCCGCGGGGGCAGCTCGACAACGTGGTCGCCTTTGGCAGTCACGACGGCCACATGCCGGCGCAGTCGCTGCAGCCGTCGCCCTCGTTTGCCGACGGTCCGATGCGGCTGTTGCCACTGAGCCTGCTGGTACCGGAAGCCCTCGCCGACGAATTGTCCGAGCAACTGGAGATCCAGCTGGTGGGTCGTGGCGAAGCCGGCGTGGCCACCGCCGACTGGTTGATGCGCACGTTGGGAATCCGGCTGGAACACGTGCGCTATCTCAGCCGCAACGACCTGCTGGCACTGACCTGCGTACAGTACGAACACGTGAACCTGGCGTCGTTGTGGACGCTGCTGGAGACTGCGCTGCTGACGCCGCAGCGGGAAGAGACGGTGCTCAGCGCACGCGGCCTCGCGTTGCGCTATGCCGCCGGCGCGGTGCTGGCGCAATCGCCAGCGGACTGGCTGGCCGCGCAGAAGAGTGATATCGAACGGCGCCCGCACGACTTTGCCGGCATCGTGTTCGAACTGCGTCAGTACGCGGCGCTGCTTGACGCACATCAGCTGCCGCTCCAATTGCAACCGATGGCAGCGCACGGCGTGGAAGCGGCTTCCGGCTACCTGCTGGAAACCATCGCCACACCCGAGCCGGGATTCGATCCGCCTGCACTGTTTGCCCACGAAGCGCCCGGCCTGGGCGTGGTCGCGGTCACTGTGGTCCAGCGTGCCCAGGGCCGACAGGCGCGCGCGCTGGCACACGGCTATCCGCTGCAGCCAGACGGACTGGGGCCGTTGCTGGCCACCTTGGCCGGGCGCTACCGCATTGCCGCGGAACTGCATGCGCTGGGCCGGATCGCGCTGGATTCGTGTGGCCGGCTCAGCGCTCCGGCGACGCCGCTGCACTGATCGTCAGGCCATCTGTGCAGCGCCCGATACTTGGCGCATGATGAGCGGCGCGCCGACAGGGGGCGCTTCGCTGACGGAATGACCATGCGGCCGCACCAGCCTGCCGAGTTGTTGCCTTCGCTTCCCTTGGGGCCGGACTGGCCCGCGCGTGTCTTGGACGGCACGCCGGTGTTGCTTGCCTATCTCGACGCCGAACGGCGTTTCCGCTACGCCAACGAAACTCATCGCACCTGGCTCGACATCGATCCGGAGCGCCTGATCGGGCGCCACGTGATCGAGGTGATCGGCCGGCGCAACTATCGCCGCGCCGGCCCGGCGCTCGAAAAAGCTTATGCCGGCCAGATGACCAGCTACGAAGGCGAGCTGTTCAATGGCGGCGAGCAACGCTACGCACACGGCAATTTCCAGCCGGATTTCGATGCTGCCGGCCAAGTGCGCGGCGTGTTCACCGCGCTGGTCGATATCACCGGGCGACGCACCCTGGAGCTGCAGCTGCACGAGAGCGAACAGCGCTTCTTCGGCGCATTCCAGCATGCGGCGATCGGCATGGCGCTGACCCATCCGGACGGCCATTTCATTCGCGTCAACGCCGCGGTGTGCCAGATGCTTGGCTATCGCGAAGACGAATTGCTGAATCTCAACATCGCCGACCTCACCCATCCGGACGATCTCGCCGGCGACCTGGAGCTTCTGGCTCAGTTGTCGACCGGCGCGCGCGACTCGTACCAGCTGGAGAAGCGCAACTTCCACAAGGACGGGCATGCGGTACACATCCAGCTCAGCGTGTCGCTGGTGCGCGATGCCAGTGGATTGCCGCTGTATTTCGTTTCGCAGGCGCAGGACATCAGCCAGCGCAAGGCGTTCGAGGAAGCACTGCATCGGGAACGCGAGCTGGCCGAGGTCACGTTGCGTTCGATTGGCGACGCGGTAATCACCACCGATACGCAACTTCGCATCACCTCGCTCAATCCGATCGCCGAAGCGATGACCGGCTGGACCACCGGCGAGGCGCAGGGCCGCTCGATCGAGGACATCTTCCAGCTGTTCGACGCGCAGCAGAGCCAGCCGGTGGTCAATCCGCTGCGCACGGCGATCGAACACAACACCATCGTCGATCTCGCCGGCAAGACACTGCTGCGGCACCGGCATGGTTTCGACACCCCGGTGGAGGATTCGTCGGCACCGATCCACGACCATGCGGGCAACGTCATCGGCGGCGTGCTGGTCTTCCACGACGTCAGCGAAACACGCTCGCTGGC
>JBDTZX010000470.1:0-2848 GCA_040004895.1 Rhodanobacter sp.
ATCGTTGACTGCGTGGGTCGCATTCATGGCATCTTCTGGTCAGTGGAGACGAGAGTCGGGAAGCAGGGTAAAAAGCCTTGGAAGGATACGCCGCGAGCAGGGTCGAATCCACCGCCGCGCCACGATCGACGCCGCGTCCTTGCGCTTTGATTCATGCGGACAGGATGGGCGCGAGGCGTTGCAATTCGTCGCGCGTCGCCGTGCTTTTTTTGCATCGCGACCACAACTTCAGGCGACCACACAGGATGCATCGAAACGGGCCCGCCCCGTGTTTGCAGCGGTGCAGATGCAGACGAGCGCTGCCAGTGACTGGAATCATGTCATCCATAAAATGTAAACTGTCCGGTGTAGCCTGATCCGGCGAGCGCGCCGCAGGGCATCTGCGGTATGGCGCGACACGGATTGCGGCAGTGTATTGCCGCCGGGCCAACCAATGACACACGACATCAGGGCCGCAATGCAGTAACTAGTCGTTCGACTTGCTGCTGTGCGGTCTCGTTGCGACCCAATCCCCCGATCAAGCCTGTTCTGGAGCTCCCATGAAGTCCTCTCCACTGCGCACAACCGTGTTGTGCCTGAGTCTGTTGGCGTTGGCCGCCTGCAGCAAAGGCAAGGACCAGGGACCGCCGCAGCCGCCACCGCCGGAAGTGGGCGTGCTCAAGGCACAACCGCAGAACTCGCCGCTGACCAGGGAACTGGTGGGTCGCCTGTCGCCCTTCCGCAGCGCCGACGTGCGCGCGCGGGTCCCTGGCGTGCTGCTGAAGCGCAGTTACGACGAAGGTACCGACGTGAAGAAGGGCCAGTTGCTGTTCCAGATCGATCCGGCAACGCTGAAGGCCGCGTTGGACGCAAGCCTTGGCACGCTGGCGCAGGCACAGGCTACCTACACCAACAACAGGATTGCCGGGCAACGTTCGCGTGAACTGGCGCCCAAGGGCTATATCTCCAAGTCCGATCTGGACAATGCACTGGCCGCCGAGCGCACCGCCGCCGCCGCCGTGCAGGCAGCACGCGCCAACGTCCAATCCAGTCGCATCAACCTCGGCTACGCGAGTGTGACGGCACCGATCGATGGTCGCGCCGGCCAGCAGCAGGTCACCGAAGGTGCCCTGGTCGGCAATGGCGAAGCCACCTTGCTGACCACGATCGACCAGATCGATCCGTTGTATGTGAACTTCACCATGAGCGTCGCGGCGATGGAACAGATGCGTCGCGCGCAATCCAGCGGCACGGTCACACTGACTGATCCGGACAAGGCCAGCGTGCAGGTAGCCATGCCCGACGGCAGCACCTACGGCGAAGCCGGCGTGATCGATTTCTCCGCTGCCTCGGTCGACCCGGCCACCGGCTCGGTCAACCTGCGGGCAAAACTTCCCAATCCCGGCCACACCTTGCTGCCTGGCATGTACGTGACATTGAAAGCCAACCTTGGCGAACAGCACAACGTGTTCCTGGTGCCGCAGCAGGCCGTGCAGCGCGACACGGTTGGCGCGTTCGTGATGACGGTCGATGCGGGTGGCAAGGTCCAGCGCAAGGACGTCTCCACGTCCGACATGACGGGCGCGAACTGGGTCATCACCAGCGGAATCAAGCCCGGTGATCAGATCGTTGTGTCTGGCATCCAGAACGTGAAAGACGGCGCGGCGGCCAAGGCCATGCCGTGGCAGCCATCCGCCACTGCCAGTGAGCCGGCCGCATCCGCCCCGGGTCAAACCCCGACCGGCAAGTAACGGAGTCCGACCATGCCGAGTTTTTTCATCGACCGCCCGATCTTCGCCTGGGTGGTAGCCATCCTGATTTCGCTGGGCGGCGTGCTGGCGATATTGAACATGGGCGTGGAGTCGTATCCCACGATCGCGCCGCCCTCGGTCACCGTTTCGGCCACCTATCCGGGTGCGAGTGCGGACACCACCGAGAAAACCGTCACCCAGGTGATCGAGCAACAACTGACCGGCATCGACCATCTGCTGTATTTCAGCTCGTCCTCAAGCGCCAGTGGTCGGGCCAACATCACGCTGACCTTCGAGTCGGGCACCGATCCGGATATCGCGCAGGTCCAGGTGCAGAACAAGGTGGCGCTGGCCACGCCGCGACTGCCATCGGAGGTGACCCAGCAAGGCGTGGTGGTGGCCAAGGCCAACGCGGGCTTTCTGATGGTGGTGGCATTGCAGTCGAACAATCCGAATATCGATCGCAATCGCCTCAATGACATCGTCGGCGCACAGGTACTCGATCAGATCTCGCGCGTACCCGGCGTCGGCAGCACCCAGCAGTTTGGCGCCGAATATGCCATGCGCATCTGGCTCAACCCGGACAAGCTGCAAGGCTATGGTCTGTCGGCCAGCCAGGTGCTGGCCGCGGTGCAGGCGCAGAACGTCCAGTTCGCCGCCGGTTCGATCGGCGCCGATCCGGCCACGCCCGGCCATGGTTTCACGGCGACTGTCTCGACCGAAGGCCGGTTCACCACGCCGACGCAATTCGCCGGAATCTTCCTGCGCGCGAATGCCGATGGCACGGCGGTCACTCTCGGCGACGTGGCACGCATCACCTTCGGCCCGAACAACTATGGCTTCGACACCCAATGGGATGGCAAGCCGATCGGCGCCTTCGCGATCCAGCTGCTGCCGGGCGCGAACGCTCTGGACGTAGCCACCGCGGTGCGCGCGAAGATGGATGAGCTGGCGCCCAGCTTTCCGCAGGGCGTGAGCTGGTTCAGCCCGTACGACAGCACCGCCTTCGTCACCCTCTCGATCCACGAGGTCGTGCAGACCCTGATCGAGGCGATCATCCTGGTGTTCCTGGTGATGCTGCTGTTCCTGCAGAACATCCGCGCCACCATCATCCCCAC
>JBDTZX010000474.1:0-2841 GCA_040004895.1 Rhodanobacter sp.
ACCAGCACCTGCTGGTCGGGACGCAGCCAGCTCCAGGCGCGAAACATTCCCAGCGGCCAGCTGCTCCACAAGCGCATGCGCGGCAGCGACTGCCAGCCGCGCCGGCTGGTCGGAATACCCAGCTTGACGCTGACTGCCCGACCGGCATCCAGCGAGAATGCAGTGGAGGCTCGATCCAGATCGAGCCGGATCGCCTGCCGCAAACGACCTGACTCGAACACCAGCGTGAGTTCCATCGTCGTTCCGGCAACCGCGTGGGCGGCACGAATGTGGGCAAGGCGCAAGCCATCCAGGCTGCGAAACGTCACCAGCATGCTCGCCGCGCTGGCCGCACCGAGCACGCAGGTGAGCAGCAACGCGGCATTGTTGGCGTAGTTGAGCGCGCCGACCAGCATCACCAGCAGCAGGACCGAAAAGCCGATTCCGAAACCACTCGGCACGATGTAGATCCGGCGTCGATGCAGTTCGATCGGCAGAGGTTCGGAACGACGGTAACGGGTGAGTGCGGGAAGTCGGCGCTCGGCCAGCGTCTGGACGCGCTGCAGCAGACCGCGCATCAATCCACCGCGACCTCGGCCAGCAACTGCCGCGCCAGATGATCGCCATGCCCGCCGCGCGCCGGCAACAGCCGGTGCGCAGCCAGCGGAACGAACAGCGCCTGGATGTCTTCCGGCAACACATGACTGCGACCGCTGAGGAGCGCCCACGCACGCGCTGCACCGAGCAGCGCCAATCCGGCACGCGGCGAAAGTCCCACGCGGATGTCCGCGTGCCGCCGGCTGGCGGTCAGCAGAGCCTGAAGATAGTCGAGCAGGGCAGAGCTGGCGGTGATCGTTTGCGCCCGGCGGTGCAGCGCGAGCAGCGCGGTGCCGTCCAGCTGTGGCGTCAGTCCGGCCAGCAGTTCGCGCCGATCATTGCCTACCAGCAGCGCGCGTTCGGCTGTTGCGTCGGGATAGTCCAGCGACAGCCGCAGCATGAACCGGTCGAGCTGGGAGTCGGGCAGCGGAAACGTGCCGTTGAGATCGAGCGGATTCTGCGTGGCGACGACAAAGAAGGGTCGGGCAAGCGCATGGGTCTGGCCATCGACGGTGACCTGGTCCTCGGCCATCGCCTCAAGCAGGGCGCTCTGCGTCTTCGGGCTGGCGCGATTGATTTCGTCGGCCAGCAACAGACCGGTGAAAATCGGGCCGGGATGAAAACGGAATTCACCGGATTCGCGTTCGTATACGCTCACGCCGATGATGTCCGATGGCAGCAGATCGCTGGTGAACTGCACGCGCTGGAAATCCAGCGCGAAGCTTGCCGCGAGCGCGTGGGCGAGCGTGGTCTTGCCGACTCCGGGAATGTCTTCCAGCAGCAGATGGCCGCCGGCGATAAGACAGGTGAATGCCAGCTTCACCTGCCGCGGTTTGCCCAGCAGCACCTGGTTGACCTGCGCCATTGCGGCATCAAGGCGATGTTGCAGTGTTTCGTCACGAAGAGGAAGTGTGGCGGACATGGGTTCACTGATGGCCAATGGAATGGATGACATGCACGCAGGTGTGAGCAGGAGTGTATCTGCCGGTCGCGCGTTTCATGGCAGAACGACGCCACATTCGCGCAGCAGCCGTGCCAGCGCGATCAGCGGCAGTCCGATCAGTGCACTTGGATCCTGATTGTCGATGCGCTCGAACAGGCTGATCCCGAGCCCTTCGCATTTGAAGCTGCCGGCACAATCCAGTGGTTGCTCGCATTCGACATAGCGCGCGATCTCCGCAGCATCCAGCGTTCGAAAATGCACGCAGGTGTGGTCGACATGCGTTTGCATGCCACCGTCGCGGGTGTCGAGCACGCACAGGGCGGTGTGAAAATTCACCCGGCATCCCGAACTGGCGGCAAGTTGCGCCAAGGCATTCTCACGTGTGCCGGGCTTGTCGAGAATCCGGCCATCCATTTCGGCCACCTGGTCGGAACCGATCACCAGCGCATCGGTCATGCAGGTGGATGCTTCCGTGGCCTTGGCGATGGCCAGCCGCAGTGCGCGGGCTGAAGGTCTTTCGCCGATCCGGGCCGCTTCGTCGGTGCCCGGCGAATGCTGCTCGAAGTCGGAGCACAGTCGTCGCAACAACTCGGCGCGGTAGCGCGACGTCGAGGCCAGCACGACACGTGGAGCGGGCATGCGGAGACCAGTCACGTCTCGAGTCACGTCTCGGATTCTCGCTGGATGTGCTCGCGCATTGCGCTGTTCAGGTCGATCTGGGCCTGGTTCAACGCCTGCAGCAACGGCTGCAAGCGCTCGCGGGTGCCGCGCATCGAGGATGCCGCGTCATCAAGTTCCTGCTGGCTGGCGCGTGGCGACCGATCACGTATCCACAGTCGCTGCTGCAACACCGCGCGCAGGCCGCTTTCGATCGCGTGGCGCGCCTCCTGTTCGCTGGCGGCGGGCAGGTCGGGATTGAGCGACATCACTGCGTGAGCCTGTTGCAGGCCGGAACGGCAGGTCTTGAGATCCAGTTCCAGCCGGTCTGCCAGATCCAGCAGATTTTGCAGACTGCCACTGCGCAGGGTCTGGCGGCGACGCTGCCACACCGTCCAGGCCACCAGGACGATGAGTAGCAGGAGCAGGGCAGCGAGGCCCCACAGCAAAGGCACATTCACGGGCAACGGCTCGACAGGTCAGGGCAATCAGTCTGCCGCATTGCGGCGGGATCAGGCAAAATGCTCGCCGGAACCTTGGGTTCATGCCGTATCCGATGCTGCGCTGGTTGACTTGAGGTCGCATCAAACCTAAAATTCGTCGATTATGTCCGTGACACTGCCAGAGTCCGTGGACGCTTGGCGCATGGTCTCGGCGCGGCGTTC
>JBDTZX010000422.1:0-9516 GCA_040004895.1 Rhodanobacter sp.
TCGGCGTCATGATCGCGCCAGTGCTGGGATCCGGGTGCTGGCCGGCGTGGATGGCACGCGTGCCGATTGCATGAACGTGATGGGCTTTTTTGGTCATGGCAGGCATCTTGATGAAAACGTTTCCAGTGCGAGACCGGAGCTTGAGGTAGCTGGCCATGATACCCGTGAAAGGCCGGCGACTGGCTTAATGGCTGGTCCTTCCCGAACCGCCTTTGCCATCTGAACCAAGCTGCACGGCCAAATTCGGGGGGCGGCCGTGGCACAATGCGCGTTCCGTCCGGACATGATTCGAGGTTCAATGAAATCCCTTTTCGTCACCGGCGGCGCCGGCTTCATCGGCGCCAATTTCGTGCTGCAGGCCGTCGCTGACGGGCTGCGCGTGATCAACCTGGACAAACTCACCTACGCGGGGAATCCGGACACGCTCGCATCGCTGGCCGGGCACGCCGGGCACGTCTTCGTGCATGGCGACATCGGCGACCGTGCCTTGGTATCGCGCCTGCTGACCGAACATCGCCCGGATGCCATCGTCAACTTCGCAGCCGAATCGCACGTGGACCGTTCGATCGACGGCCCAGCCGAGTTCGTCCAGACCAATGTGGTCGGCACGCTGGCCCTGCTCGAATGCGCCCGCGATTACTGGCGCTCGCTCGAAGGCGCAGCCCGAGAGGGTTTCCGTTTCCTGCATGTGTCGACCGACGAGGTGTACGGCTCGCTGGGTGCCGAAGGCAGGTTCACCGAGCACACGCCGTACGCACCGAATTCGCCTTACTCCGCATCGAAGGCGGCATCCGACCATCTGGTGCGCGCATTCCGGCACACCTATGGCCTGCCGACCCTGACCACCAACTGCTCGAACAACTACGGTCCGTACCAGTTCCCGGAAAAACTCATTCCGCTGATCATCCAGAAAGCACTAACCGGCGAGTCGTTGCCGGTGTACGGTGACGGTCGGAATATCCGCGACTGGCTGTTCGTCGGCGACCACTGCAGCGCGATCCGCCGCGTTTTGGAAGGCGGCCGTGTGGGCGAGACCTACAACGTCGGTGGCAACGCCGAGCGCGAGAACATCGATGTGGTGAAGACGATCTGTGCCTTGCTGGACGCGCGCAAGCCACTGCCCGACCACCGCGCGCGCGAATCGCTGATCACCTACGTGAAGGATCGCCCCGGTCACGACCGTCGCTACGCAATCGATTCAAGCAAGTTGCAGGACGAACTCGGCTGGCGTCCCTCGCAGACCTTCGAGAGCGGCATTGCGCAAACCGTTGACTGGTATCTCGCGCATCAGGCCTGGAGTCAGCGCGTGCTCGACGGCAGCTATCGCATGGAGCGGCTCGGCACATGAGCACGACACAGAAAGGCATCATCCTTGCCGGCGGTTCCGGCACCCGGCTGTACCCGATCACCCGTGCAGTCAGCAAGCAGCTGCTGCCGGTGTACGACAAGCCGATGATCTACTACCCGCTGGCCACGCTGATGCTGGCCGGCATCCGCGACGTGCTGATGATCAATACCCCGCACGAGCAGGAGATGTTCCAGCGCCTGCTGGGCGACGGCTCGCAATGGGGCATCAACATCCGCTACGCCGTGCAACCCTCGCCGGATGGCCTGGCGCAGGCGTTCACCATCGGCCGCGATTTCGTCGATGGCAAACCGAGCTGCCTGGTGCTCGGCGACAACATCTTCTACGGCGTGGGCCTGACCGAGCGGCTCAAGCGCGCCGCTTCGCGCGAACACGGTGCCACCGTGTTCGGATACTGGGTGCGCGATCCGCAGCGCTACGGCGTAGCGGAATTCGACGCCGCCGGCCGGGTGATCGGACTCGAGGAAAAACCGGCAAAGCCCAAGTCGAACTACGCGGTCACCGGCCTGTATTTCTACGACGGCCGCGTGTGCGACTACGCGGCGGCGCTGAAGCCCTCGGCGCGTGGCGAGCTGGAAATCACCGATCTCAATCGCTGTTACCTCGATGACGGTTCACTGCATCTGGAACAGCTCGGTCGCGGCTTCGCCTGGCTCGATACCGGCACCCATGATTCGCTGATGGAAGCGGGCAACTACATCCAGACGATCGAGAATCGGCAGGGGCTCAAGGTCTGCTGTCCGGAAGAAATCGCCTATCTCAACGGCTGGATCGATGCCGGGCAGCTGCTGAAGCTGGCCGCGCCGCTGGCCAAGACCGGCTACGGCGAATATCTGCAGCAACTGACCCGGCAGGATCACGTCCGATGAAAATCATCCCGACTGCATTGTCCGGAGCGGTGATCATCGAGCCACAGGTATTCGGCGACGCGCGCGGCTATTTCTACGAAAGCTACAACCGCGACAGCTATCACGCGGCAGGCATCGATGCGCAGTTCATCCAGTCGAATGTCTCACGCTCCGCCAAAGGTGTGCTGCGCGGGCTGCACTATCAGTGGCCGAACCCGCAGGGCAAGCTGGTCAGCGTGATCGAGGGCGAGGTTTATGACGTGGCGGTCGACATCCGGCGTGGTTCGCCGACCTTCGGTCGGTCGGTCGGAGTGATGCTGACCGCCGACAATCATCGTCATTTCTGGGTGCCGGAAGGCTTTGCGCACGGCTTCTGCGTGCTGTCCGACTTCGCCACGTTCTCCTACCAGTGCACCGCGCTGTATGACCGCGCAGCGGATGCCGGAATCCGCTGGAACGATGCCGATCTCGGCATCGACTGGCCGGTGAGTGCGCCGCTTCTTTCCGACAAGGACGGCAAAACGCCATTGCTGAAAGACGTGGCGCCCGGACGACTGCCGGTCTATGTGCCGTGAGAATCCTGCTGCTCGGCGCCAACGGCCAGCTCGGCCGCACGTTTCTTGAGCATGGCGGTCTGGCTGCACGCGGTGAACTGGTTGCAGCCAGCCGCGATGGCGCATTGACCCATGGCGGGCATGGCGAGATCGCCGATCTGGCCATGCCCGCCAGTCTGACCACCTTGCTCGATCGCGTGCAGCCCGATGTCATCGTCAATGCCGCCGCCTATACGGCAGTCGACCGGGCGGAACAGGAAGAAGCGCTCGCTACCCGCGTCAACGGCGAGGCCGTCGGCGTGATCGGAACATGGGCGGCAGCGCACGATGCCCTGATCATCCACTACTCCACCGACTATGTGTTCGATGGTCACCAGTCGCAACCCTATGCCGTCGATGCGCCAACCGGCCCGCTGGGCGCCTACGGACGCAGCAAGCGTGCCGGCGAGCAGGCGCTGCACGCGAGCGGCGCGGATCAGCTGACGTTTCGCACGGCATGGGTGTATGCCGCGCATGGCCACAACTTCCTGCGCAGCATGCTGCGACTGGGCGCCGAGCGCGAGGAACTTCGGGTGGTGGCGGATCAGCACGGCGCGCCGACGGACACCACGCTGATTGTCGAGGCCAGCCTCGCTGCGTTCGATCGCTGGCTGCATGCCGATGCCGCGCAGCGCCGACAACTGCTCGGCATTCACCATCTGGTCGCCAGCGGCGCCACCACATGGCATGGTTTTGCCAGCGCGATCTTCGAGCAGGCACTGGCGCATGGACTGGTGACCCGGGCGCCGGCGGTCATTCCGATCGGCACGATCGAATTCCCCACACCGGCGCTGCGGCCGGCATGGTCGCTGCTGGACAATGTCGGCTTCCAGCGGCATTTTGATTTTCCCTTGCCCGACTGGCGGTCCGGCTTGCGCCGGGTTGTCCAGGAACTCGCTTCATCAGGACACTGAGCCATGTTGATTCCACTCATTCTCAGCGGCGGCAGCGGCACCCGGCTGTGGCCGGTATCGCGCCGGAATCTGCCCAAGCAGTTCCTTGCGCTGGCTGGCAAAGGCACCCTGTTCCAGCAGACGGTGGCGCGCACACGCCAGTTGCCCGAGGTCACGGCGCCGATCGTGGTAGCCAGCGACGATCATCGCTTTCTCGCTGCCGAGCAGCTGCTGGAAGCCGGCGTCGAGGGTGCCACCATCGTGCTGGAGCCGCTGGCGCGCAACACCGCACCGGCGATCGCGCTTGGCGCCCTGCAGGCGCTGCAGCGTGATCCCGATGCCCTGCTGCTGGTACTGCCGGCCGATCATCTGATCGCCGACACCGCAGCTTTTGTCGACGCGGTGAAACAGGCGATGCCGCTGGCCGAACGCGACTGGCTGGTCACCTTCGGCATCCGTCCGGACCGGGCGGAGACCGGCTTCGGCTATATCCGTCGCGCAGAAGCGATCGACGGGGCCGGATTCCGGGTGGAGCAGTTCGTCGAGAAGCCCGATCTGGCCACCGCCGAGTCGTATCTCGCCGACGGCGGCTACGACTGGAATTCCGGCATGTTCCTGTTCAAGGCATCGCGTTATCTCGAAGAGCTCGGTACGCACGCCCCGACCATGCTTGCCAGCGTCCGCGACGCGTACGCCAAGGCTTCGATCGATCTTGATTTCGTGCGGATCGACCATGACGAATTCGCCAAGGTGCCGGACCGCTCGATCGACTACGCGGTCATGGAAAAGACCCGCCGCGCCGCCGTGGTTCCGGTCAGCTGCGGGTGGAGCGACATCGGCTCGTGGGCAGCGCTGTGGCTCACCGGCGACAAGGATGCGCAGGGCAACGTATCCGAAGGCGACACGCTCGGCATCGACACGCGCAACTCGCTGCTGCGCTCGCACGACCGCCATCTGCTGGCGACCGTCGGTGTCGATGACCTGATCGTGGTGACCACGCCCGATGCCACGCTGGTGGCCCATCGGGATGCCGCGCAGGACGTCAGAAAAATCGTGGACGAACTCAAGGCGTCCGGTCGCAGTGAGCATTCACTGCATCGCGTCGTCCACCGCCCATGGGGCAACTACGATTCACTGGAAACAGGCGAGCGGTTCCAGGTCAAGCGCATCCAGGTCAAGCCGGGCGCCAGCCTGAGCCTGCAGAAGCACCATCACCGCGCCGAACACTGGATCGTGGTGTCCGGCACCGCCGAAGTGACCTGCGACGAGCGGGTGTTTCTGCTCGGCGAAAACCAGAGCACCTACATTCCGCTCGGCAGCAAGCATCGCCTGCGCAATCCAGGCATGGTGACGCTCGAGTTGATCGAGGTGCAGTCAGGCAGCTATCTGGGCGAAGACGACATCGTGCGCTTCGACGATGTCTACGGCCGCACCTGAATTGCCAGGTTTGAGCAAACCTACCGATCCAGTTGATTGCTGAACGCGGCATCCAATCAGTCTCCTCCGGTCCAGCAGCACCCATGACACTGCCGCAAAAAACGGCAGCGTCAGTCAGCTCAACGCAGGAATGCAGCGATCGTCACTGTTGTTCGGCGGTGCGGCGTCGCGCAGCGGCAGCGCCGGCGGCCGGCTCGATGACCTCGCGCATCTCCACCAGCTTTTCGACAAAATCGTCGGTGGGCATGGAGGCGCAGCGCCAGGCCAGCACGTCGGCGTCGAGCTGGTTCCAGTAAATGGTGTCGCGCACGCGGGTGCCGGTTTTCTGGCGCGACTGGATCAGGCCCTTGGCAGACAACACCTTCATCGCCTCGCGCAGGGCGGTACGACTCACGTTCATGCGCTCGGCCAGCAACTCTTCGCGCGGCAGGCCATCGCCGGGCTTCAATTCGCCGCTGACGATCAGCCGCCTCAGCTCATGGATCAACTGATGTGCAGGCTGCGCACGGCCATGGGTTTCACCATGGGTGCTCTCCTTGGGGGAGTATCGGTCGCGGACCGATTCGTGCCTGCCTGGCTGCCTGTTGAAGGATCGAGAAGGCCAAGCTTCGATCACCCTCTTTAGTTGTAATACATAATTACCTTGTCGCAGATCGTATGGAAAGCTCATCTGTTCCATGGCGCATGGGCGGCCACGGGGGTTGGCGGCGGATGAAAACTGACCATCCGTCAGGAGTTCTGCCAGTTCGTTGTCACCAAGGTGAGCAATAAATCGCAATCCCTGCTCGCCCGTTGTTAAGACCGCTATTTTTGATCGACGGCGATGACCGCGACCGACTTGGCCGGCAGGTCGAACGTCAACTTGCCACGCTCGCTGCGCCCCGAGTAGGCGACCGGGCGGATCGTGTTCGGTGCAGCGAACGTGTTGCGGGTGTCCATCTTCGGGCCGGTGAGAATCTGTCCGCTCGTCGTGCCGGTCAGTCCGGTGACGACATGCGCAGCGCGATCGGGATCGAGATTGACCAGCGCGAGATAGAGCTTGCCGTCGGTGCCGCGCGCGACCGAGGCATCGACCATCGGCAGGTGGTACTCGCCCTTCACATAAGCGGGTCCGTTGACCGTTGCGGGATAAGGCGTCGCACCCTGGAATGGCACGTACATGTGGAAGACGTGATAGGTGGGCGTCAGCAGCATCCTGTTGCCATCGGTCAGCACCATGGCCTGCAGCACATTGACCATCTGCGCGATCGCCGCGAGCTTCACCCGGTCGGTATGGCGGAAGAAGATGTCCAGCGTCAGTGCCGCCACTTCGGCGTCGCGCAGCGTGTTCTGCTGATAGAGGAAGCCGGGATGGCTGCCGGGTTCCTGGTCGTACCAGGTACCCCATTCGTCGACATAGAGCGCGACCTTCTTGTCGGGATCGTATTTGTCCATGATCGCTGAATGTCCGGCGATCAGCGTGTTCATGTGGCGCGCCTTGTCGAGCGTCGCCGCCCATTCGTTCTCGCTGAAGCCGGTTGCCGCTCCCTTGTGCTCCCAGGAGGATCCCGGGACGGTGTAATAGTGCAGGCTGATGGCGCCCATCTGTTTGGCCGCATCGCGCATCATCGTGTCGGTCCAGGCGTAGTCCGCTTCGCTGGGTCCCGAGGCGACCTTGACGAAGGCGGGCGCACCCGGCGCCGGATTCACGAAAGTGGCGTAGCGTTTGAACAGGTCGGCGGCGTAGTCGGCGGTCATGTTGCCGCCACAGCCCCACGCTTCGTTGCCGTAGCCGACATATTTCAGGTTGGTCCATGGCTTGTCGCGACCGTTGGCGCGCCGCTCCTGGACGCGCGTGGAATCGCCGCTGGCGGTCATGTACTGCACCCATTGCTGTGCATCGTAGGCTGGCAGCGAACCCACATTGAGCGAGACATAGGCCGCCGTGCCCAGCTCCTGGGAGTAGTCCATGAACTCGTTGGTGCCGAAGCTGTTGTCGTCAGTGACGCCACCCCAGTTGGTGTTGATCCCCTTGGGCCGCCTGGCGTCGGGGCCAATGCCGTCGCGCCAGTCGTAGGTGTCGGCGAAGCAGCCGCCGGGCCAGCGGATTACCGGCACATGGAGCGCCTGCAGCGCCTTCATCACGTCAGTGCGATAGCCGTCCTGGTTGGGGATCGACGAATGATGACCAACCCAGATGCCGTCGTAGATGCCGCGGCCGAGATTCTCGGCGAACTGTCCCTCCACTGCCGGCTCGATCATCGGGCCGGGGTGGTTCAGATCGATGGTCAGCGTGACCTGGGCCGGGGCGGTCTGCGCGACCACCGTCGTCGACAGGACGACTGTTGCAAGAGCGGCAAGAAGCGTTCGTTTCATTCTATTTCTGTTCCTGTCTGGAGAAGCGATGGCCGGAGCATGTCATTTGTTACCGAACCGTCCCGACATCGACCGGCGACGTTTACGAACCGAAATCGATGAGCGAGATGGTGCCGAGGCCACCCGGTGAACCATCGGTCTTCCAGACGGCGATCGTGATGTTGTAGTTTCCGTGCGGATCGATCACGTCGTCGGGAATCGGAAGGCGATGCTGCGGGCCGGGATCGAGGTCGGCACCGAAAAACCGACGAAGACGGGCTGGATCGTGAAGCATGAAAAGGAAAGGCGAAGATCAGAGTGAACTGCCGTTCTGCCTGATCCGGTAATAATCGAAATCGACATAACCGCCTGGCTTTTCCGTTGCATCGTTGAACAGACCGAAGCGGTAGCCCATGAACTGCGGCACCGTGTAGACCATCTGCAGTGCATTGCCGATTTGTTTCCATTTCTTCCCGTCGAGGCTGTAGGAGAAATTGGACTTGTCCGTCTGGTTGCGGAAGTCGCAATCGATCTTGAAGTAGACCACCTTCTGCATCAACGGAACCGCCACGATTTCCTTGGGCGAATCGCCATGCGCATTGACCATGACGATCGACTTCCGACCGTGATCCATTTTCACACCGACGTAGCCGTATTTTTTCTGCAGCGCGATGAGTCCGGCCACGTCGCCATTCTTCATCTTGTCCACATCGAGGCGCGTCGATGCCGAACCGGTGGGGCCGAAGGTCCGCTGGGTAAGCGTGTTGCGCGCGCCAAGCACGTCTTGATCGATACGGCCCGTCGTGATGCGCAGACGTCCAGGCTTCTGCAGGATGTCCCAGTGCTCGTTATCGGGATTGTGGTTCCATTGCCATGCCAACGGCAGCTTTCGATCGCCGGGCTTGCGTTCAAACTCGTCGGAGGCGACGACGCCGGAGACACCCTGTCCGCCGGCGGGGATGTCGAGCGTCATGGGCGCCTTGCCGTTTTCGCCGAGAACGGGCCAGCCATCCTTCCAGGTCACGGGCACGAGGTAGGGGATGCGACCGACGGCGCCGTTGTCCTTGAAAAGATAGGCATACCATTTGCCTTCCGGGGTGTCGATGAGGCCGCCCTGGGCGATACCGCGATCATCGAGCGCGATGCGACCCTCGTAGGGACCGTCGATTTTGTCGGCGCGGTGGACGATGACGGTGCGCGCCCAGCGGCTCCCGGGCGAGGCGATGTTGAAGAGGTAGTAGCGGCCCTTGATCTTGAAAAGCTGCGAGCCTTCGCCTTTGAGCCCGCCCTGGTCGGCGCCGAAGACGGCGTTGACGTTTTCAATGATGACCTTGTTCACGCTGCCGGGCTTGATTCCGGAAAGATCGGGTTGCATCTCGGTGAGCATGATGCGACCGCTCCCGTGAACCATGTAAACGCGATCGTCGTCGTCGAAAAACAGGCTGTGGTCACCCAACGAGGGCGCGAAACTCGTCTTTTTCCATGGGCCGCGCTGCTCTGGATCGCGCGTGGTGTAGATGTGGGTGCGTCCAGTGGTGGCGGAGAAAGTCGAGGCATAGAACACGCCGTTGTGGAAACGCAGGCTGCTGGCCCAGGAACCCTTGCCGTAGGCGTTTTGTCCGTTATCCAGATTCATGGCATCGTTGTCGACCAGTCGGTCGTAGGCGTAGCCGACCAGATCCCAATTCACCAGGTCCTTCGATTTCATGATCGGCACGCCCGGACTCATGTGCATCGTCGTGCTGCTCATGTACCAGGTGTCGCCAACGCGAATCATGGACATATCCGGCACATCGGCCCAGATAACGGGATTGTGGGCAGGATGCGCCGGTGCCGCGGCAACGGGCTGAGACGCGGCGGAGGCGAGGACGAGGGCACCCAGGAGAAAAAGGATCCGGCGGTTCATACGTCAGGCGGGAGAGATGGCGGAAAGGCGACCCAGGCTGTCAGGTTTTGGTCCATGATTTTTCCGTTGAGGCAATTTTTACGAGTAGCTGAGTGCGCAGGGTGGCGGATCTTCCGCAGATACTTCACCGCATACTTGC
>JBDTZX010000181.1:0-2828 GCA_040004895.1 Rhodanobacter sp.
GCTCGGCATGAGCGGCCCGCTGAAACGTCCCGACAAGCATGCACGCCGCGATCTGCGGCGGTTGAAGGACTGGAGCTGAGCAGTACATCGCAGATTGCCGGCACTATCTGGGAGACCATCCGAGCCGGATTCAACGGAACGGCGCACCTGCGCCGCTCGAACTCAGGGGGCTTGCGTGGACGGACTCGCACGAATGACCGGCGTCAGCTTTCTCAAGCGGCTGCTCGGCGGTCATGCCGATGAACCATCGCAGGTCATCTGCCAGCAGGCGACTCTGGGCGCGCGCATGCTGGTGGTCGACGACTCGCCCACCATCCGTGCCGTGCTCGGAAAGATGCTGGGACAGGAAGGCTATGCGGTGCTCAAGGCGTGCGACGGCCATCGCGCAATCGAGCTGGCGCGCAGCGAGCAACCGGCGCTGATCTTCCTGGATGTGGTGATGCCCGGCATGAACGGTTTCACGGTGCTGCGCAAGCTGCGCCACGATCCGCTGGCGCGCGACATCCCGATCATCATGATCAGCGGCAACCAGCAGGCCACCGAACAGTTCTATGTGCAACGCTACGGCGCCGACGACTTCATGAAGAAGCCGTTCGGCCGCGACGAGATCTGCCAACGGATCGGGCAGCTGGTGGCATCCGGCCGGCTGACCGCGCGTCAACCGGCCGATCTGCATCATGCACCGCTGCCGATGCCGGCCGGGGTGCGCGATGCGATCCCCGACGTGGCAATGCCCGATGCGGAGCATACGCGTCCAACCATGCCCACGGCGTCCGACCGGCTGTTGCCGGCGGTTCCCGCCGCCGCCTGAAACGGCGACGCGGAGACCATTCATCTCCGCTTCGCCGATCCCAATCGACCGGGTCCGGGATAGCCGCATGCCAGGCCGGGATTGCCAGGTGCAAGAGCGTTGCCGGTTCCTCAGATCACACGAGGTCGAAGCGATCGAGATTCATCACCTTGTCCCAGGCCGCAACGAAGTCCCGGACAAATTTTTCCTGCGCATCCGCACTTCCATAGACTTCCGCCAGGGCCCGCAGTTGGGCATGTGAACCGAAGACGAGGTCGATGCGCGTGCCGGTCCACCTGCGTTCACCGGTGACTCGATCGCGTCCTTCGAACTCCTGGTTCGCGTCCGATGTCGCCTTCCACGTGGTGCCCATGTCGAGCAGGTTCACGAAGAAGTCGTTGGTCAATGCCTCCGGACGCTGGGTAAAGATGCCGTGCCGGGTCTGCCCGACGTTGGTATCCAGAACGCGCAGACCACCCACCAGCACCGTCATCTCGGCTGCGGTCAGCTGCAGCAACTGCGCCCGGTCGACCAGCAGCGCCTCGACCGTCACGCTGTCGTTGCCCTTGAGGTAATTGCGGAAGCCATCGGCGATCGGCTCGAGCGCGCCGAAGGACTCCACGTCGGTCTGCTCCTGCGAAGCGTCCATGCGTCCCGGGGTGAATGGAACCGTCACGTTGTGACCGGCGTTTCTTGCTGCCTGCTCGACGCCGGTGCAACCGGCCAGCACGATCAGATCGGCGAGCGATACCTTCCTGCCGCCCGATTGAGCACCGTCGAATTCGCTACGGATACCCTCAAGCGTCTGCAGCACGTGCGCCAGTTGCGCAGGCTGATTGACCTCCCAGTCCTTCTGCGGGGCAAGACGGATGCGCGCACCGTTCGCGCCGCCTCGTTTGTCGGATCCGCGAAAGGTGGAGGCCGAAGCCCACGCGGTGGACACCAGTTGCGAGAGCGGCAGGCCCGACGCCAGGATCTTGCCCTTGAGTGACGCAATGTCTGCTTCGTCCGCCAGCGGATGGTCGAGCGCCGGAATGGGATCTTGCCAAAGAAGTTCTTCGGTCGGAACTTCCGGGCCGAGATAGCGCGCCAGCGGACCCATGTCGCGATGGGTCAGCTTGAACCACGCACGGGCGAACGCGTCGGCCAACTGGTCCGGATTCTCGAGGAAACGCCGTGAAATCTTTTCGTAAACCGGATCGAAGCGCAGCGCGAGATCCGAAGTCAGCATGGTTGGGGCATGACGCTTCGACGGGTCGTAGGCATCCGGAATGGTGCCGGCGCCGCCGCCGTTCTTCGGCGTCCATTGATGCGCGCCGGCCGGGCTCTTGGTCAGTTCCCAGTCGTAACGAAACATGTTCTCGAAATATTCGTTGCTCCACTTCGTCGGCGTGCTGGTCCAGGTGACTTCCAGGCCGCTGGTGATCGCGTCAGCGCCCTTGCCGGTGCGGTAGCTGCTTTTCCAGCCCAGGCCCTGCTGTTCGATGCCGGCGGCTTCGGGTTCCGCTCCCACGTTGTCGGCAGGGCCGGCGCCGTGGGTCTTGCCGAAAGCATGGCCGCCGGCGATCAGCGCCACGGTCTCTTCGTCATCCATCGCCATGCGAGCGAATGTCTCGCGGATATCCTTCGCCGAGGCGACCGGATCGGGCTTGCCGTCAGGACCTTCCGGGTTCACGTAGATCAGGCCCATCTGCACCGCGCCGAGCGGATTTTCCAGCTGACGCCCGTTGTCGGTGCGACTCTTTTCGCTGCCATGCAGGTCCGCCTCGGCAACCAGTACTCCGTCGCCGGGCTTTTCCACCGTCTTTTCCCTGCCGTAGCGTTCGTCGCCACCCAGCCAGGTGGTCTCGGTTCCTCAGTAGACGTCCTCGTCCGGCTCCCAGACGTCCTCGCGGCCGCCGGCGAAACCGAAGGTCTTGAAGCCCATCGATTCCAGCGCCACGTTGCCGGTGAGGATGATCAGGTCAGCCCACGAAATACTCTGGCCGTACTTCTGCTTGACCGGCCAGATCAGCCGACGCGCCTTGTCCAGGCTGAC
>JBDTZX010000476.1:0-2825 GCA_040004895.1 Rhodanobacter sp.
CCGCCCATGCACTCGGTGACGTCTTCGCCGGTGAGTTCCAGATGCACGCCGCCCAGCCGTGTACCGGCCGACGCATGGATGTCGAAGGCCTGGTCGAGTTCGCCGCGGATATTGTCGAAGCGACGTGTCTTGTGACCGTTCGACGTGCTCTCGGTATTGCCATGCATCGGATCGGCAACCCACAGCACGCGGCGTCCCTCGCGCTTGACCGCGTCAAGCAGCGACGGCAGCGCTGATGCAATCTTTGCATTGCCCATGCGATGGATCAGGGTCAGCCGTCCGGGTTCGTCCTGCGGGTTGAGCGCGTCGATCAGCGGCAGCAATTGTGCCGGCGTCACCGATGGCCCGACCTTGACCGCGATCGGATTGCGGATGCCGCGGAAATATTCCACGTGCGCGCCGTCCAGCGCAGCCGTACGCATGCCGATCCACGGAAAATGTGTGGACAGGTTGAACCAGCCCGGATGGCGTGGCACTTGCCGCGTCAAGCCCTGCTCGTAGTGCAGCAGCAGCGCTTCGTGGGAGGTGAAAAAGTCCACTCGTGAAAAACCGGCGATCGGTCCGGCCAGTGTTTCCATGAAACGCAGCGAATCACCGATGCCGGCGACCATCTGGCGGTATTCGGCGGCCAGCGGTGAATGCTCGACCCAGGCCAGGTCCCAGTATTCCGGATGATGCAGATCGGCAAAGCCGCCGTCGATCAGCGCGCGCACGAAATTCATCGTCAATGCCGAATGCGCGTGTGCCTGGATCAATCGCTGCGGATCCGGCCGGCGCTCGGCCGCGGTGAACGCCGGACCGTTGACGACATCGCCACGAAAGCTGGGCAGGCTCACGCCATCGCGGACTTCGCGATCGGTCGAGCGTGGCTTGGCATACTGGCCGGCAAAACGGCCCACGCGCAACACCGGTTTTTTCAGTCCATGCACCAGCACCAGGCTCATCTGCAAAAGCACTTTCAGGCGGTTGGAAATCACCGGGCTGGTGCAGTCGGCAAAACTTTCCGCGCAGTCGCCACCCTGCAGCACGAAGCGCTGACCCTCCTGCGCCTCGGCCAGCGATTGTTTGAGTGCAAGCACTTCCCACGATGTGACCAGTGGCGGCAAGCGCGCCAGATGAGCGCCAGCCGCTGCCAATTCGGCGGCATCTTCGTATTGCGGCTGCTGCAGCGCCTCGCGCTGCTGCCATGAATCCGGTGACCAGTCGACCGGCGATGCAACGTGGAGCGAATCGTGGTTCATCCGTGCGGCCTTGAGAGCATGCGAGTGATTCATGGCGATGGCCTGGGACGCCTTCCGGCAACGATGGCCAGGGCGGCCAGCAAAACGAACCACAACAACGACCATGCCGGCATCGGCAAGCCGAGTATCGGCTCTACCCTGGCGCACTCGCCGGATCCGGTCAGTACCTTTTCCAGCACGCCGATCAATCCGCCATTGCCGGCGCGGGTTTCCAGCAGGTAACCAAGCGGCGCGCCGCAGCTGGGCACCTGGTCAGCCGGCAGGGACTGGATCCACAGATGACGTGAGGCGATGGCGACCCCGGCCAGGGCGATCAGCAGCAGCAAAGCCACATAGATCCAGCGCGTGCTGCCACGCGGCGCATGCAGCGCGCCGACCAGGAAAACCAGGCCGAGTGCGATGAACACCACGCGTTGAAGAATGCACAGCGGGCACGGATCCATCATCAGCACGTACTGCGCGTACAGGGCAAAAGCCAGCAGACCTGCGCAGATCAGGAAACCGAGCAGGAAATTGACGCGATACGACCAGCGAAATGGATTCATGGCACATTGCTGCGTTGCGGGACAACGACCTTACCTGTTCGCTGGCGCGCTGTCAGCAATCACCGAGCCAGAGCCATGAAATACGGAACCGCGTTCCCGGGAAAAACAAAAACCCGACAGGTCGCCCGGCCGGGTTCTCAATTTGGACGTCCGAACAAACCCGGACGGCCCGGGAAATTACTCGGCGTCGACCGCCTCGACCTGCGGGCGCCCAACCAGTTCGACGTACGCCATCGGCGCATTGTCACCGGGACGGAAGCCGCACTTCAGGATGCGCAGGTAGCCACCGGCACGCTCGCGGTAACGCGGTCCCAGCTCGACAAACAGCTTGCCGACCGCTTCCTTGTCACGCATGCGCGAAAAGGCAAGACGACGATTGGCCACACCATCGGTCTTGGCCAGGGTGATCAGTGGCTCGGCCACGCGGCGGAGTTCCTTCGCCTTGGGCAGGGTGGTGCGGATCAGTTCGTGCTTGAACAGCGAGGACGCCATGTTCTTGAACATCGCTTCGCGGTGCGAACTGGTGCGATTGAGTTTGCGTCCGGATTTTTGGTGGCGCATGGCAAAAGTCTCTATGTCTGTTGTTATGAAAAGTCGGCGCTTGTGTCCGATTTCCCGCGGTTGCCCGCTATGAGGAGCCTCTAAAACAAGCTCTTGTTGGAAGTGCGGCCATGAATGGCCGCCTTGGGCGGCCGGGAAAGCGGGTAACAACCGGCTTGCCTCACCGCAAAAAACACGGCGATCAAGACGATCGCCAAAATGAAAGTGCAACGGTAAACCGCCGCTTTCGCTACCCAACCAGAGCGCAGCAAGCGCCTTGCGAGAGGTTTGCTACACCACGATCAGGAACGATCTTCCGATCGAACCCGATCATGGAAAGACATCAGCCCAGCTGCATGCCGTGCGACAAACCCGGCGGCGGCCAGTTCTCAAGCTTCATGCCCAGAGCGAGACCACGCCCACCGAGCACATCCTTGATTTCCGTCAGCGACTTCTTGCCAAGGTTCGGCGTCTTCAACAGCTCGACTTCGGTCTTCTG